>NZ_LWEJ01000286.1:0-15791 GCF_001635525.1 Alcanivorax sp. HI0007 | reverse complement strand
GTACAAGGGTCCCCCGTGGATATCGGCGGTTACTATAATCCCGATTTTGGCAAGGTCTCTGCTGCCATGCGGCCCAGTGCCACCTTCAACAATATCCTCGACAGACTCTAGTCTCTGCAGTGAATAAGAAGGCCGGCGCAAGCCGGCTTTTTTATGGACAATCCACCGGGCCCTGTTTCAGTCGCAATGTTCAATCCGGCTCTCTGACCGCTTGGGTGGCTGTCTGAAGATCGGGCGGAAAGCTTGCTTAATCGGCCTCCGGGCAGATGTCCGCCGCTTGCAGGTCGGTGCTATACTCGCCAGTAAATACCTGTTTCGCTTTTATTCAGAGGGAGTAGTGTAGATGGGATACCAAAAGATCACGGTGCCTGCAGACGGTGACAAAATCACGGTCAATGCGGACCTGTCCCTGAATGTCCCCAATCATCCGATCATTCCGTATATCGAAGGGGACGGCATTGGTGTTGATATCTCACCGGTAATGATGAAAGTGGTGAATGCAGCCATTGAAAAAGCCTATGGCACCAAGCGCGGCATCACCTGGATGGAAGTGTATGCAGGGGAAAAGGCCACGGTAGTCTACGGGCCGGATGTCTGGCTGCCGGAGGAGACCCTCGAAGCCCTGCGGGAGTTTACCGTGGGCATTAAAGGGCCACTGACTACCCCGGTGGGAGGGGGTATCCGTTCACTGAACGTGGCCTTGCGTCAGGAGCTGGACCTTTATACCTGTATGCGTCCTGTGCGCTACTTTGAAGGGGTTCCCAGCCCGGTTGTGCACCCCGAACTCACCGATATGATCATTTTCCGGGAAAATTCTGAAGATATTTACGCCGGTATTGAGTGGGCGGCCGACAGCCCGGAAGCGACCAAGCTGATTCGTTTCCTGCGAGAGGAAATGGGCGTCACCCAGATCCGCTTCCCGGAAGGCTGTGGTATTGGCATCAAGCCGGTGTCCCGGGAGGGGACCCAGCGCCTGGTGCGCAAGGCGATTCAGTATGCCATCGACAATGACAAGGATTCCGTGACCCTGGTGCACAAGGGCAACATCATGAAGTACACTGAGGGGGCCTTTAAGGACTGGGGCTACCAGCTTGCCGGCGAGCGATTTGGCGCCGAGTTGCTGGATGGCGGCCCCTGGATGACCATGAAAAACCCGCGAACCGGCAAGGACATCATCATCAAGGATGTGATCGCCGATGCGTTTCTGCAGCAGATCCTCATGCGTCCTGCCGATTACAGCGTGATCGCGACCCTGAACCTGAACGGTGACTATATTTCCGACGCGCTGGCAGCGGAAGTGGGGGGGATCGGTATTGCCCCGGGTGCCAACATCGGTGGCTCCGTGTCCCTGTTCGAGGCGACCCACGGTACGGCGCCGAAATATGCAGGGCAGGACAAGGTGAACCCGGGTTCCCTGATCCTGTCAGCGGAAATGATGCTGCGGCATATGGGCTGGAACGATGCGGCTGACCTGATCATCAACGGTGTGGAAGGGGCCATTGCGGCCAAAACCGTGACCTATGACTTCGAGCGACTGATGCCTGATGCCACCTTGCTGAAGTGTTCCGAATTCGGGGATGCGGTGATAGAGCATATGGGCATCTGATTTCTCAGATACCCCTGCGGCACAGATTGCTCAGGAAGGCGTCGACTGATTTTCAGCGGCGCTTTTTTCGTGGTCGCCTTCGGCGTAATCCCCGTCAGCCCTGAGATTGACAGCGTGGAAGCCCTTGTTGGCCGGCTGAACCTCGTATTCCACGGGCTGACCAGCCTTCAGGCTCTTGTAGCCTTCCATCTGGATATAGGAGTAGTGAACAAACAGGTCCTCACCCCCTTCATCCGGCCTGACAAACCCGTACCCCTTGGCGTTGTTAAACCACTTTACTCGTCCCGTTGCCATGGTCCTTCCCTCTTGCCTATCCAATGGCTGTCGTTGTTTGTTGTTATCCCCGGGCCGACTGCTGCGGTAAACTGGAATCCGGAGTTATCGTGCAACTTTTAAACATGCGTGGCGGGGTGTCAAGCCCGTGAAATATTCAACGGGTGCCAGGCTGCTAGGGATTGAAAAATCCGTTACCGTCCATCATTTCTTCATTGCCTGCTGACGCAAGCAGGGTTACAACGGTTTTGAGGCATTATGAACTGGCAACAACAAGGGCACTGGGTAATGGCTCACGGAAAAGAGGATCTCCGTAATGGGCCTGCGGATTCGCCTTCCGATCCGGATCGTCACGGCGATCTGGCAGTGGAAGAGGCCAGGCCGAAGTTGAAGCCACCGTCCATGTACAAGGTGTTGATGCTCAATGATGACTACACCCCCATGGATTTTGTGGTAGAGATACTGGAAGACTTCTTCAACCTGGGCCGGGAGCAGGCCACTCGCGTGATGCTCACGGTTCATACCGAAGGAAAGGCGGTATGCGGGGTGTACCCCCAGGATATCGCCGAAACGAAAGCCACTCAGGTGGTGGAATACGCCCGTGAAAATCAGCACCCGCTGATGTGTCAGGTGGAGAAAGCCTGATTCAGGCTCTCCAGCTGGATTCCCGGGTACTGCAGTGAGGTAGCCTTATGCTCAGCAAAGAACTGGAAATGACGCTGAATGAAGCGTTTCGCCATGCACGTAGCCACCGTCATGAATTCATGACCGTTGAGCATTTGCTGCTGGCGCTGCTGGATAACGAGGCGGCCATCGAGGTCCTGCGCGCCTGTAGCGCGGATCTGGAGGAACTGCGCGATGCGTTAAGCCAGTTTATTGAGGACTCCACCCCGCTGTTGCCGGAAAGTGATCCGGATCGTGATACCCAGCCAACCCTGGGGTTCCAGCGTGTGCTCCAGCGCGCCGTCTTCAGCGTGCAATCCTCCGGCAAGAAAGAGGTGACCGGCGCCAACGTGCTGGTGGCCATCTTTAACGAACAGGAAAGCCAGGCAGTCTATTTCCTTAACTGCCAGGATATCCATCGCCTGGACGTGGTGAATTTTATCGCCCACGGCATTTCCCAGGTGCAGGATGCGGAGCCGTCCATGGAGGCGGAACAGGACATGGAAAATGCCGGGGAGAGTGCCCCGGCCAGCGCCCTGGAAAACTATGCCAGCAACCTGAATGAGCTGGCCCGTGCGGACCGCATTGATCCGCTGGTGGGGCGTGCTTTCGAAATAGAGCGGGCGGCCCAGATACTCTGCCGTCGCCGCAAGAATAACCCGCTCCTGGTCGGCGAGCCCGGTGTCGGCAAGACCGCTATTGCTGAGGGTCTGGCACGGATGATCGTGGAAGAGAAGGTGCCGGAACCACTGCTGGATGCCACCGTCTATTCCCTGGATCTGGGCGCGTTACTGGCCGGTACCAAGTACCGTGGCGATTTTGAGAAACGCCTGAAATCGGTGCTGGCCGAATTGAAGAAAGACCCCAACTCGATTCTCTTCATCGATGAGATCCATACCATCATCGGCGCAGGTGCCGCTTCTGGCGGCGTTATGGATGCCTCCAACCTTCTCAAGCCGATGCTGGCTAGTGGCGAGCTGAAGTGCATGGGCTCGACCACCTTCCAGGAATACCGTGGTGTATTCGAGAAGGATCGGGCCCTGTCGCGCCGGTTCCAGAAAATCGATGTGGTAGAGCCCTCGGTGGAAGATACCGTGGGGATTCTCAAAGGGTTGAAGAGCCGTTTTGAGCAGCACCACGATGTGACCTACAGCGATGCCGCGCTCAAGGCGGCGGCGGAGCTCAGTGCCCGTTATATCAATGATCGCTACCTGCCGGACAAGGCCATTGATGTGATTGACGAGGTGGGTGCCTGGCAACGTTTGCGCCCGGAAGACCAGCGCAAGCACACCATTGACGAGTCTGACGTGGAAGACATGGTGGCCAAGATCGCGCGCATTCCTCCCAAGCAGGTGTCGTCTTCCGACAAGGAACTGCTGCGTAATCTGGAGCGGGACCTGAAGATGACCGTGTTCGGGCAGGAGGAAGCCATTGATACCATCTCGGCGGCCATCAAGCTGTCCCGTGCCGGCCTCAAGGGCGAACACAAGCCCATTGGCAGTTTCATGTTTGCCGGCCCCACCGGGGTGGGCAAGACCGAGGTGAGCCGGCAACTGGCCCGGGCTCTGGGTGTGGAACTGGTGCGCTTTGACATGTCCGAGTACATGGAGCGTCATACAGTCAGCCGCTTGATCGGCGCACCCCCGGGCTACGTGGGTTATGACCAGGGCGGTCTGCTCACCGAGGCCGTGACCAAGACGCCTCACTGTGTGCTGCTTCTGGACGAAATCGAAAAGGCTCACCCGGAGGTATTCAATATCCTGTTGCAGGTCATGGACAATGCCACGCTGACCGACAATAACGGTCGCAAGGCGGATTTCCGCAACGTGATTGTGATCATGACCACCAACGCAGGCGTGGAAGTGCTGAACAAGCGCACCATCGGCTTCACGGAGCAGGATAACAGCACCGATGGCATGGAGATGCTGAAAAAGGTCTTCACCCCCGAGTTCCGCAATCGGCTGGATGGCATCATCCAGTTCAAGCCGCTGTCCACAGAGGTCATCCTCGGTGTGGTGGACAAGTTCCTGGTGGAACTGCAGGCGCAACTGGACGAGAAAGGCGTGGTGCTCAACGTGGACAAGGCGGCGCGTACCTGGTTGGCGGACAAGGGCTATGACAAGGATATGGGGGCACGCCCCATGGCCCGCCTGATTCAGGAACAGCTCAAGAAGCCGCTGGCGGAAAAGCTGCTGTTCGGGGAGCTTTCAGCTAACGGTGGCCAGGTCGATGTGACCGAGAAGGGCGGCCAACTGTCGCTCACCGTCAAGGCGGCGGAGCCGGAGCCAGCGTAGAAGCAATTGATAGTTGATAATTGACAGTTGAAAACGAGAAACGAAAAAACCCGGCAAAGCCGGGTTTTTCGTCAGGAATAGATATTAAGCAAGGGGGCCTGCACCTCTGCAGGTTTCCGCAAAACATAGAAAAAGAAAATACCCCTGGCTCACGAAGAGGCAGGGGTATTTTTTTAGCTATCAACTGTCAATTGAAGGCTTATTTCATGCGGAACGTAATACGGCCCTTGGTCAGGTCATAGGGGGACATTTCCACCTTGACCCGGTCACCGGTGAGAATGCGGATATAGAATTTACGCATCTTCCCGGAGATATGGGCGGTAATAACATGACCGTTGTCCAGCTTCACACGAAACATCGTGTTCGGCAGGGTTTCAACGATGACACCTTCTAGTTCAATCTGCTCTTCTTTCGCCATCCAACGAATACCTTGGGTTACCGGCTATTAGCGGGCGCAATTGTGCCGGAAAAGACGCCGGGCTGCAAAAGAAGTTGGGACGGGAAAGAAAAGCGGGTTATTCCAGGTGGTATCGGCCGCTCTAGTCCTTCTTGAACTCTTTCCAGGCACCACTGCGGAGGATTTCCAGGGGCTGGTACTGGCTCTTGTAGGCCATCTTCTGACACTGGTCAATCCAGTATCCCAGATAGAGATAGGGAAGCTCCAGGTGATGGCACTGACGAATCTGCCAGAGCAGGGCCATTACCCCCAGGCTGCGCTCCGCCAGTGTCGGGTCAAAGAAGGTATAAACCGCAGAGAGACCGTCCGCCAGCTGATCGGTCACGGCCACCGCCAGCAGGTCGCCCTGGCGGCGGAAGCAGTAGAAGTGGGTATCCGCCCAGTCGCAGGTCAGGAAATTGGTAAATTGCTCCTCCGAAGGCGGATACATGTCGCCGTCACCATGTCGCTGATCAATATAGGCGGCGTAAAGGTTGTAGAACTCACGGGTGTAGCGGGCCGGCTCACGATGAACCGTAAGATCCCGGTTGGTTTTCTCGATACGCCGATGCCGGCGCCGGGGTTGGAAATCCGCCACCCGGACCCGGGCGGGAATACAGGCGTTGCAGCCCTCGCAGTGCGGCCGGTAGAGATAATCGCCGCTGCGACGAAACCCCAGCAAGCTCAGTTCGCTGTAGAGCTCTGGTGACAATTTGGCCTGGGGGTCCACAAACAGGGTAGAGGCCTGGCGGTCCTCCAGGTAACTGCAGCTGTGGGCCGGGGTGCGGAAGAACCGCAGCGTGGACAGATCGGTCATGGCCTCAGTGTAGCGAATATCCTGGTGGAAGCCATATCCCTGAGAGGGGGCAGGGGCGCTAATTCTGCCCTTTTCCGGGAGAGGAGCGGCGCAGCTTCTGTCGCTGGCGCCCTAGGGCGCGCTTTCGAGGATCAGGGACCGGTCCCAATCGGTATCCGGCCAACGCTCTGCCTTGGCAGCGTCAGGAATCAGTTGGTGCAGCAGACCCTCAAAAGCGGGTCGGTCAATCAGTTCGGCGCCCAGGGTCAGCAGGTGCGGGTTTTCCACCTGGGCATCAATCAGTTCGATACCGAGGGTGGGCGCCAGGGCGCGCAGTGCCGCAAAGGCCATCTTTGAGCCATTTTGTCTTGGCGATACCATGGATTCCCCGAAGAAGACGCCCCCCAGCTTGATACCGTAAACGCCGCCGGCAATGGCGCCGTCCTGCCAGATCTCCAGACTGTGGGCGAAGCCAAGCTGGTGCAGGTCCACATAGGCAGTGATCATTTCTTCGCTGATCCAGGTGCCCATCCCATCCGCCCGGGGGGCGGCACACAGGCGCATCACCGATTCAAAGTCGCGATCCAGGGTGACAGTAAAGTCGGTCCGGCGCAGATGGCGGGTCAGGCTCCGGCTGACATGTATCCGTTGCGGGCGAATCACGCAGCGTGGGGCAGGGGACCACCAGAGGATGGGTTGATAATCCGCGTCGTACCAGGGAAAGATGCCCAACGAATAAGCCCGGAGGAGTGTCTCCGGGCTCAGATCGGCCCCGGCGGCCAGCAGGCCGTCCGGGTCGCGCAGGGCGGTGCGGGTATCCGGGAACGGGGTTCCCGGCTCCAGCCACGGCACCATGGCTTAGTGGTTCAGGTTATCCAGATACTTCTCCGCATCCAGAGCGGCCATACAGCCGGCACCGGCGGAGGTCACTGCCTGGCGGTAGACGTGGTCAGCCACATCACCGGCAGCGAACACGCCTTCCACACTGGTGGCCGTCGCATTGCCTTCAATGCCGCTGCGGATCTTGATGTAGCCGTCATTCATGTCCAGCTGACCTTCAAAGATATCCGTATTCGGCTTGTGACCGATGGCAATGAAGACGCCCTGCAGTTCCAGATCCTTGCTGCCTTCACCCTTGGTGGACTTGATGCGCATACCGGTCACGCCGCTGTCGTCGCCCAGTACCTCTTCCAGGGTGTGATCCCACTCGACGCTGATGTTGTCCTTGGCCAGCAGCTTGTCCTGCAGGATTTTCTCCGCACGCAGGCTGTCTCGACGGTGCACCAGGGTAACGTGTTCAGCGATGTGTGACAGGTACAGAGCTTCCTCAACGGCGGTATTGCCGCCGCCAATGACAGCCACGCGCTGGCCCTTGTAGAAGAAACCGTCACAGGTGGCGCAGGCGGACACCCCTTTGCCCATGAAAGCTTCCTCGGACTCCAGGCCCAGGTACATGGCGGAAGCGCCGGTGGCAATGATCAGGGCGTCGCAGGTGTAGGTGCCGCTGTCACCCTTGAGAGTGAAGGGGCGATTACGGACATCCACTTCATTGATGTGGTCGTACACCATCTGCGTCTCGAAGCGCTCGGCGTGCTGCTGCATGCGCACCATCAGGTCCGGGCCTTGCAAACCTTCCACATCACCGGGCCAGTTATCTACCTCGGTGGTGGTGGTGAGCTGCCCACCGGGCTGAATCCCGGTAATCACCACCGGCTTCAGGTTGGCTCGGGCGGCGTAAACGGCGGCGGTGTAACCCGCAGGGCCGGAACCGAGGATAATCAGGCGATGGTGCTGCACGTCGCTCATTGAGAACTCCAGTTGATAGGTAAGGGCAGGTTGTCACCCAGCTAATGGGGGTGCGGCACTGCACATTCAAGGCGTGTGAAAACTACCGTAAAACCGGGGTGACGTGAAGCCTATCGAACCTATAGATTTGGCCAACCGACTCCACGCCGGGCAGGCAGCCAGGGGGAATTGTGCGATAATGCCCGGCGGCTCGGCCGGGCCGGGGCCACAAAGCTGGCCGCTCCCAGCGGGATTGACTACAATCGCAATAATTTCAATTCGTTATCAGCACTTTTTTAAGCGTAACTTTATGAATGCGAGGGGCAAGGCGTGAGTAAAACGGTTGCCGGGCAAGGACAGTCCGGGTTTTCCCGCCATCTCAAGCGCGGTTTGGTAGAAGGCATGGTGATCGCCCTGATTGCCCTGTCCCTGTATCTGCTGCTGGCGCTGATCAGTTTCGACAGCCGGGATCCGGGTTGGTCCTATGTGGGCAATGTGGATGCGGTGCGCAATGCCGCCGGCCGGGCAGGGGCGTTCAGCGCTGACTTGCTGCTGGGCCTGTTCGGCTACATGGCTTATCTGTTTCCGGTGCTGGTGGGCTTTTGGGCCACCAAGGTGCTGAGAGAGCGCCATGCGGGCCTGCCGGGCAGCTGGCCATTATTCAGCCTGCGCCTGGTGGGCTTTGTCCTGACCATGCTGGCGGGAACCGCACTGTCCTATATGCACTTCACCGTGGGGGATGCCCTGCCGGAAGGGGCAGGGGGGATTCTCGGCCACGAGGTCGGTGCCGCAGCACTGGACGGTTTTAACCCCCTGGGCGGCTCACTGATCATGGTGGCCCTGTTCCTGATCGGGGTGACGATCTTTACGGATCTGTCATGGATCGCTCTGGCCGAAGGGCTGGGTGCCCTGGTGCTGGGGGCCTTCGAGAAAATCCCCGCCTGGTGGCAGGCTCGCCGCAAGAAGCGCGAGGAGGCCCAGCAGAAGAAAGAGGCCCATGAAAAGCGCGCCAAGGTGATCAGCGAAGCGAAGAAGAAAGCCGAGACCCGCACCCCCCCGAAGATCGCCAAACCGGCCAAACCGGTGGAGAAGAGCGCCCGGGTCCAGAAAGAGAAACAGCAGAAACTCTTTACCACCGAGGTCACTGGCGAGCTGCCACCGCTGGTGCTCCTGGATCAGGTGGAAGAGTCTAAAGGGGGCTTTTCCGAGGAAGCCCTGGAAGGCATGTCTCGCCTGCTGGAAATCAAGCTCAAGGACTTCAATATCGAAGCGGAAGTGGTGGCGGTGCAGCCCGGCCCGGTGATTACCCGCTTTGAAATCCAGCCGGCACCTGGCATCAAGGTGTCGCGAATCACTAACCTGGCCAAGGATCTGGCTCGCTCCCTGGCGGTGATCAGTGTGCGGGTGGTGGAAGTGATCCCCGGCAAGACCACGGTCGGCATCGAGATTCCCAACGAACAACGGGAAATGATCCGCTTTACCGAAGTGGTCGGCACCCAGATGTTCGACCAGTCTCCGTCACCGTTGACCATGGCGCTGGGCAAGGACATTGCCGGTAACCCGGTCATGGCCGATCTGGCCAAGATGCCCCACCTGCTGGTGGCGGGCACCACCGGCTCGGGTAAATCGGTGGGCGTGAACGCCATGCTGCTTTCCATGCTGTTCAAGTCCAGCCCGGAAGATGTGCGGATGATCCTGATTGACCCCAAAATGCTGGAGTTGGCGGTCTACGATGGCATCCCCCATCTGCTGACCCCGGTGGTCACGGACATGAAGGAAGCCGCCGGCGCCCTGCGTTGGGGGGTGGGTGAAATGGAGCGCCGCTACCGGCTGATGGCATCCATGGGGGTGCGTAACCTTTCCGGCTATAACCGCAAGGTGGCAGACGCCAAGAAGGCGGGTCAGCCGCTCAAGGACCCCATGTGGAAGCCGGACGACCCCATGAATCTGGAGGAAGAGGCGCCATTGGCGGAGCATCTGCCCTACATCGTCATCGTGATCGATGAATTTGCCGACATGATGATGATCGTCGGCAAGAAGGTGGAAGAGCTGATTGCCCGTATTGCCCAGAAGGCCCGGGCCGCCGGTATCCACCTGATTCTTGCCACCCAGCGGCCATCCGTGGACGTGATCACCGGCCTGATCAAGGCCAACGTGCCGTCGCGGATCGGTTTCCAGGTGTCCTCCAAGATCGATTCCCGCACGGTGCTGGACCAGGGTGGGGCGGAGCAACTGCTCGGCCACGGTGACATGCTTTATTTGCCCGGCGGCAAAAGTGTTCCGGAACGTGTTCACGGCGCCTTTGTCTCAGATGAAGAGGTACACCGGGTCTGTGACGATTGGCGCAAACGCGGTGAGCCCAACTATCTGGACGAAATTCTGGATGGTGGCAGTGATCTCAATGCGCCCATGCCCGGTATGGAAAGTGCCGGTGGCGGGGGCGATGACGAAAACGACCCGCTTTACGATGAGGCGGTGGCCTATGTGACCCAGTCGCGCCGGGCCTCCATCTCTTCTGTGCAGCGGAAACTGAAAATCGGCTACAACCGTGCCGCCCGCCTGGTGGAAGCCATGGAGATGGCCGGGGTTGTCAGCGAGGCGGGGCACAACGGCCAGCGCGAAGTGCTGGCGCCGCCGCCGGTATAACAAGGAGTTTCAATGCGCAAGCTGTTAACGGGTTTACTGATTATGCCGTCCCTGTTGTGGGCGGCCCCCACCGATGAGCTGCTGTCCAAGCTGCAGAAGCTGGAATCCATGAAGGGCCAGTTTGAACAGATGGTGCTGGACCAGGGTGGTACCCACATGCAGGAAGCGGAAGGGGAGTTTCAGGTGGCCCGGGGCAACCGCTTCTACTGGTCCACGGCAATGCCCTTCGAGCAACTGGCGGTGTCCGATGGCAGCACCGTCTGGGTCTATGACAAGGATCTGGAACAAGTGGTGGTGCGCCCCCTGAGTCAGGACCTTGGCCAGACCCCTGCGCTACTGTTTGGCGGCAAACCTGCTGACGTGGCCGAGGCCTTCGCCATTTCCGAGCGTAGCCGGGAGGGAGAAAGCGTCACCTACCGCCTCAAGCCGAAAGGCAGCGATCCCTTGTTCGATCAGCTGGATGTGACGTTCGAGGGCGACAAGCCCCGTTCCATGCGTCTGCAGGATGCCCTGGGTCAGCAAACCGTGATCGATTTTCGCGACTTGATGATCAACACCGGCATTGATGCCGCGTTGTTCAACTTCGTGCCGCCGGAAGGCACGGATGTGATCCAGCAACAGCAATGAACGACCTGTTCGCCACCGATGCTGCCCGGCAGGCACAGCCCCTGGCGGCACGCCTGCGTCCCACCTCGCTGGACGAGTACGTGGGGCAGCAGCATCTGGTGGGCGACGGCAAACCTTTTCGCCAGGCACTGGAGCGGGGTCAACTGCATTCCATGATCCTGTGGGGGCCGCCGGGGACCGGCAAGACCACCCTGGCGTTGATTCTGGCCCAGGCGGTGGATGCGGCCTTTATCACGCTTTCCGCAGTGCTGTCCGGGGTCAAGGATATCCGCGCGGCGGTGGAACAGGCGCAGGTCCGCCTGGGCCAGGGGCGGCGCACGGTCCTGTTCGTGGACGAGGTGCACCGCTTTAACAAGGCCCAGCAGGACGCCTTCCTGCCCCATGTGGAAGAGGGCACCATCACCTTTATCGGTGCCACCACGGAAAATCCCTCTTTCGAGCTCAACAACGCCTTGCTGTCCCGGGCCCGGGTCTACCGACTGCGCTCACTGACCGCGGAGGACCTGCACGGTTTGCTGTCCCGTGCCCTGGCGGACCCCAGCCTGAAAGGCATGGAGCTTGACGGTGACGCTCGCCAGCTATTGCTCAACTACGCCGATGGTGATGCCCGGCGATTGCTGAATATGCTGGAAGTGGCGGCGGATCTGGCTGACGGCGAATCCCCGGTCATTGATGCGGCGCTGATGCGGGAAGTGCTTCGCGATGCGGTGCGTCGGTTCGACAAGGGCGGGGATCTGTTTTATGACCAGATCAGCGCGCTGCACAAATCCGTTCGCGGGTCTGATCCGGATGCGGCGCTGTACTGGTTTGCCCGCATGCTGGACGGTGGCTGTGACCCCCTGTACATTGCCCGCCGCGTGGTAAGGATGGCCAGTGAGGAAGTGGCCAATGCGGACCCCCGCGCCTTGACGCTCTGCCTGCAGGCCTGGGATGTCCAGGAGCGGCTGGGCAGCCCGGAAGGCGAGCTGGCCATCGCCCAGGCCATTGCTTACCTGGCGGTGGCGCCCAAGAGCAATGCGGTTTACAAGGCCTATAACCAGGCCCGGGCGCTGGTACGTGAGCACCCCACCGATGAGGTGCCACTGCATCTGCGTAACGCGCCCACCCAGTTGATGAAAGATGAAGGCTTCGGTGCCGAGTATCATTACGCCCACGATTTTCCGGATGCCTTTGTGGCTGGCGAGAACTACTTTCCGCCCAGCCTCAGCGGGACCCGCTTGTACGAACCGGTGAACCGGGGGCTGGAAATCAAGGTGGCGGAAAAGCTGGCGCGTCTGCGCGAGCTGAACCAGCAAAGTGACTGGCAACGCTACGGGGACGAGTCATGAATATGGCAACCCTGGCGCCCTGGCTGGCTGTTGCCGGCGGCGGAGCTGTTGGGGCCAGCCTGCGTTTTGCCACTACACTGTGGATCGGTGTGCCGACCATGCCGACCTGGCCGTGGACCACCTTCGGGGTGAATCTGGTGGGCAGTTTTTTGTTTGGCTTTCTGGCGGTGGCTCTGGCCAGCCTGCCGGTGGGTGAGCTCTGGCGGCTGGCGCTGATGACCGGCATGCTCGGCGCGTTGACCACGTTTTCCACCTTTTCCTTCGAACTGGTTCGATTGGTGGAAGTGAAAGCCTACGGCATGGCGGCTGGCTATGCCCTGGCCTCGGTGATGGTCTGTTTTTGTCTCGGTGGGCTGGGGTTGCTGCTGGGACGGTTGGTGTTTGAATAACGACCGCCGAAACAATACACCGTAGGAGCCATGCTCCCATGGCGAACCGCCCGTCAGGGCACTCTCGCGAGCAGGTTCGCCATGCAAGCATGGCTCCTACGGGAAAGAATCTTATCAGCGTCTTGCGTCAGGCATCTGGCGTCGGGCGTTTTTTGCCTGGAGTGAAACAAACATGCTGGATATTCGTGCCCTGCGTCAGGACGGTGAAGCCATCAAGGCAGCACTGGCCAAGCGTGGTTTTGACCTGGATCTGGATGCCTTTGCCGCCCTGGATGCTCGCCGCAAACAGGCCGACGTGCGATCACAGGATCTGCAGGCCGAGCGCAAGAAAGCGTCCAAGCAGGTGGGCCAGCTGATCCAGTCCGGCATGGATGTGGAGCAGGCCAAGGCCCAGGTGGCCGAATCCCTGAAGACCATTGACCAGGAACTGGATCAGGAGGTGGCCAACGCCAAGGCGATTCAGGATGAGATTCGTGATTTCCTGATGGGCATCCCCAATGTGCCTCAGGACGCCGTGCCTGCCGGCAATGACGAAGACGACAACGTGGAAGTGCGTCAGTGGGGCACACCGAAGGCCTTTGCCTTCGAGCCAAAGGACCATGTGGATGTGGGCGAGGCGCTGGGGCAGGGCAGTCTCGATTTCGAGCGTGCTGCCAAACTCTCCGGCAGCCGCTTTGCGGTGATGACTGGTGGCCTGGCCCGTCTGCATCGTGCGCTAATCGATTTCATGCTCGATATTCATAGCAGCGAACACGGCTATGAAGAAGTCTATGTACCTTACCTGGTGGGGCCGGAAGCCCTGCGCGGCACCGGTCAGCTGCCCAAGTTCGCGGATGACCTGTTCAAGATGGAAGGGGAACGCGAGCTGTACCTGATTCCCACCGCCGAGGTCCCGGTAACCAATCTGGCCGCTGACGAGATTATCGATGCGGAGGCGCTGCCCCGGCGCTATACCTGCCATACCCCCTGTTTTCGCTCTGAGGCAGGCAGCCATGGCAAGGACACCCGCGGCATGATCCGCCAGCACCAGTTCGAGAAGGTGGAGCTGGTGCAGCTGGTGCGCCCGGAAGAGTCGGATGCGGCCCTGGAAGCCCTGACCGGTCATGCGGAAGCGATTTTGCAGAAGCTGGATTTACCCTATCGGGTAGTGATCCTGTGTGGCGGCGATCTGGGCTTTTCTTCCTCCAAGACCTATGACATTGAGGTCTGGCTGCCCAGCCAGCAGCGCTACCGGGAAATCTCCTCCTGTTCCAATTTCCGTGACTACCAGGCCCGCCGCATGCAGGCCCGCTGGCGTAACCCGGAAACCGGCAAGCCCGAACTGGTACATACTTTGAATGGGTCGGGTCTGGCAGTAGGGCGTACACTGGTGGCGATTCTGGAGAACTATCAGAATGAGGATGGTTCCGTAACCGTACCGGAGGCACTGCGCCCCTACATGAGAGGCCTGGAGCGGTTGCAGTAGCACGCTCCCGGTCATTGAAACAGGGAGCAATCATGGAATTCCTGCCAATCAGCTGGCGTCTGCAGGGCAAATCGGCCCTGTTGGTGGGGGGCGGCGAAGTGGCCCTGCGTAAGGGGCGCCTCCTGCACCGATCTGGCGCAAAGGTGAATGTGGTAGCGCCTGAAGTGTGCGCAGAATTGTGCGACATCGTGGCGCAAAGTGGCGGTGAGTGTGTTGAGCGTGCCTTTGAATCCGGCGATCTGACCGGTCAGGCTTTGGTCATTTGTGCCACTGACGATGGGTCCGTGAATGCCTCGGTGGCGGAATTGGCCCAGGAAAAAGGCCTGCCGGTGAATGTGGTGGATAACCCGTCTCTGGGAGATTTCATCTTTCCGGCCATCGTGGACCGTTCCCCGGTGCTGATCAGTATCAGTTCCTCCGGGGCCTCGCCGGTACTGGCGCGCAAGCTGCGCAATCAGCTGGAGTCTGCGTTGCCGGCTCGCTGGGGTCGCCTGGCTGACCTGATGGCCAGATTCCGCCAACCCCTCAAGGACAAACTCAAGAACGTGGGCGCCCGCCGCCTGTTCTGGGAGCAGGCCCTGGAGGGTCCCCTGGTCGAAAAAGTCATGGCCGGCAAGGACAGCGAAGCCGAAGCCATGCTCAGCGAAGCCATCGAGCAGGCCGATGCAGCCCGCTTGAGCCGTGGTGAGGTCTACCTGGTGGGCGCCGGTCCCGGCGACCCGGACCTGCTTACTTTCCGCGCCCTGCGCCTGTTGCAGAAAGCCGATGTGGTCCTCTATGACCGTCTGGTGGGACAGGGCATCGTGGATCTGGCGCGGCGGGATGCGGAACTGGTTTACGTGGGCAAGGCGCGGGACAAACACGCCTTGCCCCAGGACAATATCAACGAACTGCTGGTCCATTACGCCAAACAGGGTAAGAAAGTGTGCCGGCTGAAAGGGGGAGACCCCTTTATCTTTGGCCGCGGCGGTGAGGAAATTGACCTGATCGTGGCGGAAGGCATCGACTTTCAGGTGGTGCCGGGTATTACTGCCGCCAGTGGGTGTGCCGCCTATGCCGGTATTCCGTTGACCCACCGTGACCATGCCCAGTCCGTGCGCTTCGTTACCGGCCATCGCAAGGATGGGACCGTTACCCTTGACTGGGAGCACCTGGTCAGTGAAACGGAGACCGTGGTCTTCTACATGGGGCTGGTGGGGCTGCGACAGATCTGCACTGAGCTGATGGAACACGGTCGTGCCGTCGACACGCCCATCGCCCTGGTGTCCCGCGGCACTACCAACCTGCAGGAAGTGATCACCGGTACCCTCGAGAGCCTGCCGGATCAGATCGAAGGGCGCGAGGTCCATGCGCCGACCTTGATCATTGTTGGCAGTGTGGTGAGCCTGCACTCGCAGTTTGAATGGTTCGGGAAGGGCAATTAATAATTAATAATGAATAGTTAATAGTTACGCGGTCAAGCGTATGGGGTTTTCAGACAAAG
>NZ_LWEJ01000285.1:0-37796 GCF_001635525.1 Alcanivorax sp. HI0007 | reverse complement strand
CTGGCGGAGTGCTTCAGGTAGACCTGTCGAGTTTTGAAATGCCTCTGATTACCCTGCGGGCGATTTCCGCGCAAGCGCGGTTCGCCATGCAAGCATAGCTCCCACAGCGGCTTCGTAGATATCTCGGAACCTGAGGAACTTTTGGCCTTGCCCCATCCAACCAGCGTAGCTTGTAGCTTGTAGCTTGTAGCTTGTAGCTTGTAGCTTGTAGCTTGTAGCTTGTAGCTTGTAGCTCCTACGACTTGTCGGTCTTGAACAACGCCGCCGTGCCCGCACCGCAGGACACCACGGTTTTCATCATGCTTTCCACGCCGATTTCCGGGTGCAGTTCCACCAGGCTCTCATGTACGTGGTAGATAAACCCGCTGGTGGGGTTGGGCCCCGTGGGCACGAACACCGTCACATGACCATCCCCATGTCGCGACGTGACCAGGGCCGTCACCGACACATCCGTGTCCCGGCCATACAGCCACACCCGCGCCACTTCTCCGCGACTGAACGGGCTGTCACTGCTGCTGCCCATCAACTGGCCGATCACTTCCTTGACCGTCTTGTAACCCGGCAGCCGGGTCATCACATTCTCTTCCCACTGCTGCCACAGCCAGCTTCCCAGACGGGTGGCCACCAGGGTCCCCACCAGAAAGCACAGCACCAGCACCGCCAGCACTGACAACCAGTCGGCCACAAACTTGGGCAGATCGAAGGCGCGGATAAAGACCGAGGTAAAGGGGGCGATCATTTCCGTCACCGTCTGGTAAATCCAGCGGAAGAAAAACACGATGATGGAAATCGGCAGCAGGATGGTCAGGCCACCCAACAGGGACTTGCGAATAAAAAACCAGATGCGGCGATTGGCGCTCATGGATTATGCCTTCCTTACCGGTTGTATGGGCGACGCTCAATCGCGGCTGCCAGGGGGCTCGTACCAGATGCGATTGATAAACAGACAACGCTCACCGGTGGGGGTTCGCACTTCCACCTCGTCATCCACCTGTTTCTTCAGCAAGGCCCGTGCCAGTGGCGCATCGATGCTGATGTAATGCTTCTTGGCATCCGTCTCGTCCGGGCCCACCAGGCGATAGGTTTCGGTCTCGCCCTCCTCGTTTTCCAGTTCCACCCAGGCCCCGAAAAACACCCGGCTCTGGTCTTCCGGCAAGCGGTCCACCACGGTCATGTCATCCAGGCGCTTGCTGAGAAAGCGTACCCGCCGATCGATCTCACGCAGCTGCTTCTTGCCGTAGATGTATTCGGCATTCTCCGACCGGTCTCCCTGGGCAGCGGCTTCCTGCACCGCCTGGGTCACCGCCGGGCGCTTTTCCTTCCACAGATACTGCAACTCGTCGTTAAGCGTTTTATAACCTTCGGCGGTGATGTACTTGGAAGCCGGAATCCCTTTTGGTCGCCAGCGGCCCATGGGGTTATACCTCGAAAATTCGATCAATCTCGCGCAGCCCCTTGAACTCCAGCGTATTGCCGGTGGGGTCCTGCACGAAAAACGTGCCCTGCTCGGCGGGCTGGCCCACAAAACGTTCACGGGGCTTGAGCAGGAATGGCCAGTCATTGTCGTAAATGCGTTCCACCAGGGTTTCCCAGCGGGGGAAATCCAGCACCACGCCAAAATGAGGCATGGGCACCGGGTGGCCATCCACCTCACTGTAGCCCTGGATCGGAGTCAGGTCTTTGCCCTTGTGCAGAGACAATTGATGGCCATGCAGATCGATATCCACCCAATTGGGGGCATCCCGACCCCGTCGGCCACCCAACACACGGCAGTAAAAGTCTGCCGATTCTTCCAGGTCATTCACCATAAAGGCCAGATGAAAGGCCGGCTGTTTTTCCATCGTCTACCGCTCTTGCTAAACTCTCGTCATTCCGCCCGATACGGAACCTTTGTTCGCCTGCGTCGGGCGCCCCATGTTACTAGAGGACTCCGCCCCATGTCTGTCACCCGCGCTCCCTGGCCCGCCACCCGTCTGCGCCGCATGCGTCGCGACGACTTCTCCCGTCGGCTGATGCGCGAAAACACCCTCACGGTGGACGACCTGATCTATCCGGTGTTTGTGCTGGAGGGAAAAAACCAGACCGAGACAGTGGCGTCCATGCCCGGCGTGGAGCGCATGAGTGTGGATCTGCTGGTCCGGGAAGCCGAGGAACTGGCCAGGCTTGGCGTACCGGCCATGGCCCTGTTTCCAGTCACCCCGGCAGAGGTCAAAACCCTGGACGGTCAGGAGGCCTGGAATCCGGATGGCCTGGCCCAGCGGGCGGTGCGCGCCATCAAGGCGGCGGTACCGGAAATGGGGGTGATCACCGACGGCGCCCTGGACCCGTTCACCACCCACGGCCAGGACGGCATCATCGACGACAGCGGTTACGTGCTCAACGATGTCACTGTGGAAGCCCTGGTCAAACAGGCCCTGTCCCAGGCGGAAGCGGGTGCTGACGTGATAGCGCCCTCGGACATGATGGACGGCCGCATCGGCGCCATCCGCGACGCACTGGAAGCCAACGGACACATCCACACTCGCATCATGGCCTACTCCGCCAAGTACGCCAGCGCCTACTACGGCCCTTTCCGTGACGCCGTGGGCTCCGCCGGCAACCTGGGCAAGGCCGACAAGACCACCTACCAGATGGACCCGGCCAATAGTGACGAGGCCCTCCATGAAATCGCCCTGGACCTGGCCGAGGGTGCCGACATGGTGATGGTGAAACCGGGCATGCCCTACCTGGACGTGGTGCGCCGGGTGAAAGACGAGTTCAAGGTGCCGGTGTACGCCTATCAAGTGAGCGGCGAATACGCCATGCACATGGCCGCCTTCCAGAATGGCTGGCTGGACCAGGACAAGGTAATGATGGAATCCCTGCTGGCCTTCAAACGGGCCGGCGCCGATGGCATTCTCACCTACTTCGCCAAGGCGGCGGCGCAAAAACTGGCCGGGGCTGGCTAGTCTCTGTTCACAAACTGACCAGCCGGGCAGGCACAGCAGCCAGCCCGGCCAATGTCTTCTTGCTGCCCTGGCATACACTTCCCGGGTTTTCTGCCGATTCTTTCTTTGTGTCGGGTCTCTGACCCCGGGAGTTGTTATGCGTACTCTGATCCTCATCGCCACCCTGAGCGTGTCGAGCCTGGCCAGCGCGGAAGGCCGCGCTCCCACTGACCAGGAGATGCAGGAGCTGGACATCATCCAGCAATCCTGGATCTTCCAGGGCTAGAAAATAGCCAGACACAAAAAAGCCGGCGCATGCGCCGGCTTTTTTATTGCCCTGAAATCGTTCAGAAACGATAACGGGCATTGGCGGTAACGGTACGGGTTTCACCGTAGCCACAGTCATAAACGGTTGTCGCGAACTGACCGCGACACCAGGACACGTATTCCTTGTCGGTCAGGTTCTGCACGTTGACGCTGAAGTCCCAGTCGTTGACAGCATAACCCAGCATGGCGTCGTAAAGGGTGACAGAAGGTACCTTGGGAGCAGCCCCGACACCATCCGCAGAACCGGCATAATCAAAGCCCACGTTGTCGCCCACGTAACGCACACCGGCACCAAAGCGCAGACCGTTTTCCAGTTCGTACTTGCCCCAGGCAGAGGCCAGTCGGTCTGCGATATAGGGCAGGCGCTCACCGGACTGGTCATCCACCACACGCAGGTCGGTATAGTTGGCCAGCAGCTCCAGGTTGCCCAGCTGCTTCTTCACTTCCACTTCCCAGCCTTCGGACTTGGCGCCCACCTGTTCAACGCTGTCTTGACCGGGAGAAGGCACCACACGATTGGTTTCTTCGATATAGAAATAGGCCGCCGAGGCAGACAGATCACCCGCGTCGTTCAGATACTTGAACCCGGCTTCCTGCTGCTCCCCGGTGGTGGCCGCAAGGCTGCTGCCATCGTTCGTCCCCAGATTCGGCACAAACGCTTCGGAATAACTCACATAGGGAGACAGACCGAAATCGAACTGGTACATCAGGCCCAGGCGACCGGTGGTTTCGCTGTCATCACTTTCCCTATTGGCATCATCCACAACGAAAACCTTGTTGGTGGATTCGTCGTGGCGCAAGGCACCGGACACCACCACATTGCCGATTTCCATATGGTCAATCAGGTAAACCCCGGTCTGGCGAATGGCATTATCGTTACGATCTTCCGGGTCCAGGGCGCTGTAGACCACATTGCCATACTGAGGGTTGTAGAGGTTGATCGTGGATGTTGCCACAACATCAGAGAAATAGTTGCCCTCTTCCCACAGGGCATCCTGGTAATCAACACCCAGCGCCAGGGTATGGCGGGTCACCCCCAGGTCCATCTTGCCTTCCAGGCGCACATCGAAGTTGCTGACATCGGTGGCACGATCCGCCATGTGCATGGTGCGCTCAATCGTTCCATCGGCACTGATGGTACCGCCAATGGCCGCCCAGTGCTCCCGGGTTTCCGTCTCGGAACTGGTGTGGCGGGCGGTAGCCGCCAGGTTCCAGTTGTCAGTCAGACGCTGGTCCACGAACAGGGTGACTTCGTTCTGGGTACGGTCATAACGGTCCCAGCTCGGCTCACCGACAAAGGTCTCCACCGGAATGTCGCCCTTGACGCCCGGCAGCAAGGTGCCTTCCGCCGGCAGGAACTGGGCGGAGATGCCGCCATTGTTTTCCTGGGCATTGAACAACAGGGTGACGGTGGTGTTGTCCGTGGGCAGCCAGGTAAAGGACGGAGCAAACACAAAGCCATTGTCGTCCACGTGATCCACCTGGGTACCGCTTTCACGCTTGAGTGCCACCAGGCGATACAGCAGCTTGCCATCTTCGGACATGGGGCCGGTCACATCGGCGGCCAGCTGTTTGCGGTCGTAGGAGCCCACCTGCGCCCAGATTTCACCCTGCTTCTCCGGTTTGGGCAGCTTGGACACCGTATTCACGATCCCGCCCAATTCCGCCTGACCGTAGAGCACGGAAGACGGCCCCTTGAGCACTTCGATGCTTTCCAGGGCATAAACGTTGGGCCGGGCACTGTTGTAGGAACCATAAACAGAGCGCAGGCCATCCTTATAGACGGAGGCATCCAGACCGCGCACCTTCACCCAGTCGCCGCGAGTATCGAAACCGAAAGCACCGGAATAGACGCCGGAGGAATACACCAGCGCGTCCTGGACATTCTTGGCACCGGTATCCTTGATGAACTCTTCATTTACCACGGTAATGGCATAGGGGGTCTTTTCCACCGGCACATCCAGCTTGCCCGACTGGGCAGCCCGGTCCTCGGTGATATAGCCCTCACCCTCAGGGACGTCGGCATTTACCTGAACGGCAGGAATAACATGGCTGTCGGCCTCATCGGCCTGAACAGGAATGGTGGCAACCAGCAATAGGGTGCCGAGCATCGGCGTGCCCCAAAACACGCGATTTCGGTAATTCATCAGAAACTCCCAGAATAAGGCAAGCAATAACAAGAATGATTCGCATTATAGTTCATTCCGTAACCCGCTGAAAAGCCCCGGACAACGCCAAAATCAACGCTTACGAACCTAATTCAACTCTGCAGCACCGGGTAACCCGGCAAAAAGGGGCGCCTGCAGGAAGCACAGACGGGATGTGAACAGCCCCCGGGGGAGCCTTTGCATGAAGCCCTGCATGATCAGCGTGGACTGAAGTATGCTGGGCATAATTCAGGGGCCCCTTTTCCGGCCAGGTAACATAAAATCTTTTTTCGGCTGTCATTGCCGTGTCACATTAATGTCATGCAATAGGGAACCCCGAAAACGGTCCCGTCAGGACGACGCCATGAATGACATTGCCAGCGAACACAGCGCCATCGACCTCAATAACCCGGATTACTATTTCAACCGGGAGTTGAGCCTGCTGCAGTTCAACCTGCGGGTACTGGAGCAGGCCATGGACGACAGCCATCCGTTAATGGAACGGCTGAATTTTCTGCTGATTTTTTCCAGCAACATGGACGAATTTTTTGAAATTCGTGTGGCCGGGCTGAAGAACAAGCTGGAAACCCACACCGGCCAGCCTGGTCCTGACGGCATGCTTGCCGAGGAAGTGCTAAAGGAAATCAGCCGCATTACCCACGAAGCGGTGGATCGCCAGTACCATATCCTCAACAACATCCTGTTGCCGGCTCTTCGTGAGGAAGGTGTGGACTTTCTGCGTCGCGAAGACTGGACCGAAGCGCAGATTGAATGGGTGAAAAAGTATTTTCGCGAACAGATCTATCCGGTGCTCACGCCCATTGCGCTGGACCCGTCCCACCCGTTCCCGCGGCTGGTGAACAAGAGCCTGAACTTTATCGTGTCACTGGATGGCAAGGATGCCTTTGGCCGCTCCACCGGCCTGGCCATTGTGCCTGCACCCCGCTCCCTGCCCCGGCTGATTCGTATTCCCGACGAGATCAGTGAAAGCGGCGATGACAACTTCGTGTTCCTGTCATCCATGATCCACGCCCACGTGTCGGATCTTTTCCCCGGCATGAAGGCCACCGGCTGCTACCAGTTCCGGGTCACCCGCAATGCGGACATGGAAGTGGACGAGGATGTGGAAGACCTGGCCAGCGCCCTGAAAGGGCAGCTGCTGTCCCGGCGTTATGGTGACGAGGTGCGCCTGGAAGTGGCGGACAACTGCCCGCGCCACCTAACTGATTATTTGCTGGAGCAGTTCGAACTGACCGAGATTGATCTGTACGAGGTGAACGGCCCGGTGAACCTGGCGCGCATGTTCACCAGCGTCAATCGCCCGCGCCTGCACTACCCGCCTTTCACACCGAAGCTGGCGCCAGCGGTGAAAAAAGCAGACACCATTTTCGACGCCATGGACCAGGGCGACATTCTGCTGCATCACCCTTATGAATCATTCCAGCCGGTGGTCAACCTGCTGGCGGAAGCGGCCCGGGACCCCAAGGTGCTGGCCATCAAACAGACCCTCTACCGCACCGGCACCAAGTCAGAAATTCTTGATCATCTGGAAACCGCCGCCCGTAACGGCAAGGAAGTCACCGCCATCGTGGAACTGCGGGCACGCTTTGACGAAGAATCCAATATCGAAGGGGCCCGGCGCTTGCAGGAAGCCGGCGCCATCGTGGTGTACGGGGTGGTGGGCTACAAGACCCACGCCAAGATGCTGCTGGTGGTGCGCCGCGAAGGCGATGGCATCAAACGCTATGTGCACCTGGGCACCGGTAATTACCACACCAAGACCACCAAGCTGTACACCGACTACGGCCTGATGACCTGCGAGAAAGGCATCTGCCAGGACGTGCACAAGATCTTCCAGGAGCTCACCGGCATGGGCAAGGCGGCGCGGCTCAAGCAGCTGAAGCATTCGCCTTTTACCCTGCACCCGTCACTGATCGAATGGATCGACTTTGAAACGCAGCAAGCCACCGCCGGGAAACCGGCGCGGATCATTGCCAAATTCAATTCCCTCACCGAAGAGAAGATCATCCAGGCCCTGTACCGGGCTAGTCAGGCGGGGGTGGAGATTGATCTGATCGTGCGCGGTATCTGTTGTCTGAAACCCGGAATCCCGGGGCTCTCCGAGAATATCCGGGTGCGCTCGGTGATCGGACGTTTCCTGGAACATACGCGGATTTATCACTTCCACCATGGCGGCGAGGATCTGGTGTATGGCTCCAGTGCCGACTGGATGGATCGCAACCTGTTCAACCGGGTGGAAACCTGCTTCCCGATCAACGACCCGGTGCTCAAGGCCCAGGTAATTGAACAGGGCCTGCACTATTACCTGCGCGACAACAGCCGCGCCTGGCTACTGCAACCCGATGGCAGCTACCTGCGCGCCCAACCCGAGAATGGTGAGCCTGTGTTCATCGCTCAACAGACCTTGCTGGAAACCCTAGGCGGAAGCTGAGTTTTTCCCGGATATGTGAGAAGGGACAGTCGATAACGGCGCGGATTGGCGTCGCGGCTGTCTTTGCACGCAAGAGGCCGCGTCCAAGCGTTTAGGCGCGGCCTCTTGTGTTTCAGAACGGGATGCCCTTTCACGCGAGTGATCAATTATCCATTAACTTCAACTCATAGCCGCCAGCGCGGAAATAGTCCTGTTCCTGCTCCAGATCCGCCAGCGTCAGCGGATGCTCTTCCAGCCAGTGACGAGGGAAACGCAGGCTGAGCGTCGTGTCCTCGGCGTTGAGAATCATCTCGGGTATGACTTCGTCGCAGCGGGCATGGTGCAAGCGGGCAGACAGTCGCAGCACCAGGCAAAGCCGCAACAGGCCCTGCTGCTCATCGTCGGGCAGTTCCGAGAGCGCAGAAAGAGGAAGTTTGCGGCGGTGGCCGCGCACCAGCACTGCCACGGTCTGCTGCTCCTGGCGGGAAAACCCGGGCAGGTCTGAATTGGTTACCAGATAGGCGCCGTGTTTGTGGAACTGGCTATGGGAGACCGCCAGGCCCACCTCGTGGAGCAACGCGCCCCAACGCAGGGTGTCCGCCAGCTCGTCATCCTCCAGTTGCCAGCTTTTGGCCACCTGACGGTACAGCCCCATGGCCGTGTCGCAGACGCGCTCCGCCTGGGTGCGCTCCACATGATGGCGGCTCATCAGCGACTGGATGCTGCGTTCGCGCACGTCCTCGTGGGCGAATCGACCCAGCAGGTCATACAAGAGACCTTCGCGCAGCGCGCCACCGGACACTTCCATCTGATCAATACTCAACTGCTCGAAGATGCCGTAGAGAATCGCCAGTCCGGAGGGAAAGATCGCCCGACGATCCTCACGCAGCCCCTTCAGATCCAGCTGCTCCACCTTGCCGGCCTTGATCACCTTCTTGCGGGCCTTTTTCAGGCCCTCCATGGTGATGCCGGTCTCTGACCAGCCGTTGTCCACACACACCTGGCTGATGGCTTTGATGGTGCCAGACGCCCCCACGGCCTGCTGCCAGCCCAGACGGCGATAGTTGGCGTGGATGGACAGCACCTCCTGCCGGGCGGCGGTGACGGCGCGGTCAAAGGCCTTTTCGCTGATACTGCCGTCGGCAAAGAAGCGCTGGGCAAAACTGACACAGCCCATGTGCAGGGATTCTGTCTCGGTGGATTCAAAACGCTCACCGATAATCAGCTCCGTGGAGCCGCCACCGATATCCACCACCAGCCGCTGACCGGCATCATCCGCCAGACTGTGCGCCACACCCAGGTAAATCAGACGGGCCTCTTCGCGGCCGGCCACGATCTCGATGTCGTGGCCCAGCACCGCTTCCGCCCGGTCGATGAATTCCCGGGCATTGCGGGCCTGACGGAGGGTATTGGTGCCCACCACCCGTACGCTGCCGCGGGGAATCCCGGCAATGCGCTGGGCAAACCGGCCCAGGCAATCCAGCGCCCGTTCCTGGGTCTCCCCGTCCAGCCGGTTATCCCGGTCCAGACCGGCGCCCAGCTGCACCTTCTCGGACAAACCGTCCAGAATCTGGACCTCACCGTGGACCTGTCGGGCCACGACCATGTGAAAGCTGTTCGATCCCAGGTCAATGGCCGCCAGATGCTCGCCATGTTCCATATGCACTCCTTTCCCGAAAGGCCACTGCCCTTTCCCTGCCCAGCCTAGCAGGCTGCCGGTAGACGCAGAATTGAAAAACGTCCCGAATTCTAACCGAATATCATGGCGTTACGGTGTCATAGGCAAACTCTACCGCGATAATTCACTCACTCGCTTGAAATTCAGCACCCACGACCTGATATTATCCACCATCGCAACAGCCCGCCCGTCGGGCCAGCTAACCCCCTATTTCAGGAGAATTCAATGAGCGGCGAGATTATCAACGTGACCGACGCGGACTTCGAAGCCCAGGTCATCAATGCAGACGGCCCGGTGCTGGTGGATTACTGGGCACCCTGGTGCGGCCCCTGCAAAATGGTCGCGCCGATCCTGGAGCAACTGGCCGGCGAGTACGGTGACAAGCTGACCATTGCCAAGATCAACATCGACGACAACCCGGAAACGCCCAAGAAGTATGGCGTTCGCGGCATTCCCACCCTGACCGTATTCAAGAACGGCAACGTGGAAGCCACCAAGGTTGGCGCCCTGTCCAAGAGCCAGCTGACCGCATTCCTGGACAGCACCCTCTAAGCAGATCGCACCCTCTGTCCGTTCTCCCGCCACCAGGCGGGGGAACGGCGTTTTATTTACCACGCGCAAATACTAGACAGCCTGTTGTTCGGGTGGTAGATTCCAGAACCAGCTTACAACAAGCACCCCCTTAGCAAGTCCTTCGGAACCTCTGGTTACCTTTATATTCCTGATGGCCCCCTTTAAGGCTTGCCGGGCCAGATTCCGAATAAACCGGATGCTCAACTCGAATAGTCAAAACAATCGCTGCACTCCCGTAGTGCACCCTCTCAATTCATTCAAAGACACCAAACTAGACGCCAATGAATCTTTCTGAACTGAAGCAGAAGCCGATTGGAGAACTTCTGAACATTGCCAAGGAACTCGGTCTCGAGAACCTGGCAAGAACCCGCAAACAGGACGTGATCTTTTCCATCCTCAAGCGCGCTGCCAAGAACGGCTCCGACATCTACGGAGACGGTGTGCTGGAAATCCTGCAGGATGGTTTCGGTTTCCTTCGTTCCGCCGAGGGCTCTTACCTGGCAGGCCCGGACGACATCTATGTCTCCCCCAGCCAGATCCGTCGCTTCAATCTGCGCACCGGCGATACCATTTCCGGCAAGATCCGGCCTCCCAAGGATGGCGAACGTTACTTCGCCATGCTCAAGGTCAACGAGATCAACTTTGACAAACCGGAAAACGCCAAGAACAAGATTCTGTTCGAAAACCTGACCCCCCTGTTCCCCACGGAACGGCTGGCGATGGAAATCGGCAACGGCTCCACCGAGGACATCACCACCCGGGTCATCGATCTGGTGGCCCCCATCGGCAAAGGGCAACGCGGCCTGATCGTGGCCCCGCCCAAAGCCGGTAAGACCATGCTCCTCCAGAACATCGCCCAGTCCATCGCCCGCAACAACCCCGAAACCCACATGATCGTGCTGCTCATCGACGAGCGTCCGGAAGAAGTGACGGAAATGTCACGGACCGTGCGCGGTGAAGTGGTGGCATCCACCTTTGACGAGCCACCGGCCCGTCACGTCCAGGTGGCCGAGATGGTGATCGAGAAGGCCAAGCGACTGGTAGAACATAAACAGGACGTGGTCATCCTGCTGGACTCCATCACCCGTCTGGCCCGTGCCTACAACACCGTTCAGCCCAGCTCCGGCAAGGTACTCACCGGTGGTGTGGACGCCCACGCCCTGGAAAAACCCAAGCGCTTCTTCGGTGCCGCCCGTAATATCGAGGAAGGTGGCAGCCTGACCATCCTGGCCACCGCCCTGGTGGACACCGGTTCCAAGATGGACGAGGTGATCTACGAAGAATTCAAGGGCACCGGCAACATGGAACTGCACCTGGATCGCAAGGTGGCAGAGAAACGTGTGTTCCCGGCCATGAATATCAAGAAGTCCGGCACCCGTCGCGAGGAGCGTCTGGTGGGCGAGGACGAACTGCAGAAGATGTGGATCCTGCGCAAGGTTCTGCATCCCATGGACGAGATCGGTGCCATGGAATTCCTCATCGATCGCATGAAGCAGACCAAGACCAATCTGGAATTCTTCGAGTCCATGAAGAGAAAGTAACGCTCGCAGACAAACAAAAAACCCCGCTTCGGCGGGTTTTTTTGTTTGTGCTGGTAGAGCCAGGTGTCACCAATCAGAACTGGTGCTCTACACCGAGGCGCCAGGTGCGGGGCAGAATAGGGTGAAAATGCCGGTCTTCCACGCCCCCGGCAGGCTCCCCGGCCAGTCGTGAGGCATAGAAATAATCAATGTCGTTATGCTCAACGTCAGCCAGGTTGAGGACTTCCAGAGCCACCTCCCAGCGCGGCCACTGCATCCCCAGCTTGATATTCTGAATGGTGGTGCTGGATGACTCCTGGTCCGAAAAACTGTCCAGTGGCCGCGGGCCGAAGTGGCGCAGGCGATACCCAGCAAACCAGCGCTGACCTCGATAGTGAGCGCCAAATGCCATGACTCGGTCAGGGGCACCTTCAATAAAGCGGCCTTCTCCGGGTTCGTCCCCCTGGAATCGCGCTCGAGTGGTTGCCAATTCCACGTCGAATTCCCAGCTGCGGGTGGGCCGGTAAACCACATTCATTTCCGCCCCACGCCGCAGACTGCGTCGATTCGTCTCGGTATTGCCCGCGTCGCCAACAAACAGCAATTCGGAAGCCAGCCGCAACTGCCACGCAGCCAGGGTCACCTGCCATTGATCGTTAGGATAGAATCGGGCACCCAGCTCCTCACCACGACTTCTCACCAGTGGGTCCACCTGATCGACAGGCGTTCCCGCCACCGGGTCAATCTCGATAGTGGTGCCACGGGCATCGTTGCTGTGAAAACTGTACCCGGCGGACAGGTAATACTCGGCTTTTTCATTTGGCAGCCACGCCAGGCTGAATTTCGGGCTGGTGATACCGTCATGCGCATTGCCGCCATTGGCGGACAAATCGAACCCATTAACGTTAACCCCGGCACGATCGCGCACATCGAAGTAATAATGGTCGTAGCGCATGCCAAGAGTGGCCCGCCACTTCTCTGCGAAGGGGTAGACTACAGAGCCGAACAGCGCCGCACTGGTTTGGGCGACTCGGTCCCGGCGCACCACCCCCAGTCGATTTCTGTCTGCGCTTTTGAACAGTCCCACATCACGAATCTGGTCGTGACGCCACTCAAGCCCCCAATGTAACGTTAAAGGGGCGAAGGCGGTTAGCCACTGGTAGTCGTACTCCACATCCCCCCCCACCACAGCGCGGTCGTCGATCTGCTCGAATTCATCGCCGTTGACGGGGTCATCCAGAAAATAGGTAAAGTTGGACCACAGATTGAGCCCGTAATCGATGGCATACACCGAGCCACGCTGGCCGGGTTTGTCCCATTGGAATGACAGGGAGTAGCGGTGAGACTCACCACCGGCATCCTCATCCAGAGAACCCAGCCGGCTGATCTGGCCTGAGCGGACGGCTCGATTGGCAATCTGATCAGCACTGTTCCACGTGTTGTCGTAAACCATCAGGGTCGTCGCATAATGGGATTCACCCTGATGCCATTCGTGGCCCAACAAGACGTTAACCTTTTCGACATCTTCGTTGATGTCTCGCCATGGGCCATTAAAGGTCTGCCCTTCGACAGCATAAACCAGCTTGTGATCACCTGAACGCTTGCCGCCATAGACAAGGCCCCGGTAATAATCATGCTCACCGCCGGTCACTTTCACATGCTGACGGGAAAATGAACGGCGCGTGCTGATATCCACGCTGCCCGCGCTGGAGAAATCCCCCACCGACGCATAATAGGGACCTTTGCGATACTCAACGGTCTCGATCACTTCCGGTATCAGGAAATTCACATCGGTATAGCCCTGACCGTGGCCATGGCTGGGCAGATTGACTGGCATTCCGTTCACTTCAGTGCGGAAATCCGTACCGTGATCGAGATTAAAACCGCGAAAAAAATATTGGTTGGCCTTGCCGTTACCGGAGTGCTGAGTGGCAATCATGCCGGGCACCGCTTCCATGATTTCCCCAGCTCTGAGAAGAGGGCGAACCTGCAGTTCATCCCCCGTCACATGCCCTTGCGAGGCTGAGACAGGAAGAGGGGCCATTGCGCCGGTAACCTCCACAGGTGTCAGCTCATGAGAAAAACCCGAGCCCGCCCAACTCAACCCCAGCAAACACAATCCATATTGATACGCGCGATTCATCCCTGTCCCCATTGTCGGTTTTCACACACTGTCGACCTGACACCGTGAGGAACACGAGAACGACAGAAACGAGAGCGTGCAAAGGCCCATCTGGAAGACATGGATTGATAAGTCGATGGGACGCCCCGCTCTCCGACGGGAAAGATTGCAGAGCATGGAAATCTGGTTCGCCCCAATTTACTCTGTCATCCGATAGCCCCTCACTGCGGCCTGACATCAGCCTGCTATACTCACCCCAAACCAACGTCGCCATCCTCTGACTTCCAACAAAAGGATCGCCATGAAATACCGCGACCTGCGTGACTTCCTGCAACAGCTCGAACAACTTGGCGAGCTCAAGCGCATCACTGCACCGGTGAACCCGAACCTGGAAATGACCGAGATCTGCGACCGCACCCTGCGTGCCGGCGGTCCGGCACTGCTGTTTGAAAACCCGGTGGGCTTCGGCACCCCGGTGCTGGGCAACCTGTTCGGCACGGAACGTCGGGTGGCGCTGGGCATGGGCCGCGAGTCCGTTGAGGAGCTCCGCGAACTGGGTGAACTGCTGGCCTTTCTCAAGGAACCGGAACCGCCCAAGGGCATGCGTGATGCCTGGGAAAAACTGCCGGTATTCCGCAAGGTGCTGAGCATGAGTCCCAAGCTGCGCGGCTCCGGGCCCTGCCAGGAAAAGGTGCTGGAAGGCAACGACGTGGATCTGTACCAGTTACCGATCCAGACCTGCTGGCCCGGCGATGCAGGCCCGCTGGTGACCTGGCCGCTGGTGATCACTCGGGGTCCCAACAAGGAACGCCAGAACCTGGGCATCTACCGCCAACAATTGATCGGCCGCAACAAGCTGATCATGCGCTGGCTCAGCCATCGCGGTGGCGCCCTGGATTTTCAGGAGTGGCAGCAGCAACATCCCGGTGAGCCCTTCCCGGTGGCGGTGGCGCTGGGCGCCGATCCGGCCACCATCCTTGGCGCGGTCACCCCGGTGCCGGACACCCTCAGCGAATATGCCTTTGCCGGCCTGCTGCGCGGCTCGAAAACCGAACTGGTGGAATGTATCGGTAATGACCTGCAGGTCCCCGCCAGTGCCGAGTTCGTCCTGGAAGGCCATATCTACCCGGACGAGATGGCCGAAGAAGGGCCGTTCGGTGATCACACCGGTTATTACAACGAGGTGGAGCGCTTCCCGGTTTTCACCGTGGAGCGCATCACCCACCGCCGCGATCCGATCTACCACAGCACCTACACCGGGCGTCCACCGGATGAACCGGCGGTGCTGGGCGTGGCCATGAACGAGATCTTCGTGCCGATCCTGAAAAAGCAGTTCCCGGAAATCGTGGAATTTTACCTGCCCCCGGAAGGCTGCTCCTATCGCATGGCCGTAGTGACCATGAAGAAACAGTACCCGGGCCACGCCAAGCGGGTAATGATGGGCGTGTGGTCATTCCTGCGCCAGTTCATGTACACCAAGTTCGTGATTGTCTGCGACGACGACGTCAACGCCCGCGACTGGAAGGACGTGATCTGGGCCATGACCACCCGCATGGACCCGGCCCGGGATACCCTGCTGGTGGAAAACACCCCCATCGACTATCTGGATTTCGCTTCTCCGGTATCCGGCCTTGGCTCCAAGATGGGCATGGACGCCACCAGCAAATGGCCCGGCGAAACCGACCGGGAGTGGGGCCGCGCCATCAGCATGAGCCCGGCAGTGAAGCAGCGGGTGGATGAGATGTGGGAAAGCCTTGGAATTAATAATGAATAATTAATAGTTAATAACTGCGCGAGCCAGGTTGATGTGGACTCAAAACTTCCCTGCCGCGCAGACCCCATGATCGCGGCGACGGAGGTGGTTACATCCCCTGACTCGTCCGCGAAGTTATTAATTATTCACTATTAACTATTAATTGCCTTTCTTGTACGATGGTGCCAAATAACAAAAGGACGCACCATGGCCTTGTTAGATTCCATTGACCGACGCAGTTTTCTGAAAGCCCTGGCCTCGGCCGGGGCCACGGGGGCATTGGCCCCCCAGGCCCTGCTGGCTGAGACCGGGACGGCGCCAGCCTGGCAGAACTGGTCCGGTAACCAGAGCGCCAACCCGGCCAACCTGGTATTTGCCACCAGCGAATCCCAACTGCGTCAGACCCTGCGCGACAGCAGCGGCACCATTCGCCCCTTCGGCGGCAGCCATTCATTCAGTGCCGTGGTGCCCAGCGATGACACCCTGGTATCCCTGGAAGCCCTGGCCGGATTGCGGGGTCAGGACAGCGACATCTTCACCTACGGTGGAGGCACCCGACTGGCCATGGCCAGTGCCCAGGCCAACAACCTGGGCTACAGCTTCAGCAACGAGCCGGATATCAACCTGCAATCCCTGGCCGGCGCCATTGCCACCAGCACCCACGGCACCGGCAGCAACCTGCAGAGCCTGTCCGGCCAGGTGGAAAGCCTGCGGCTGATCCTCCCCGACGGCGAAGCCCTGAGCCTGACCCGGGAAGACGGCGACACCTTTCTGGCCGCCTGCTGCAGTATCGGGGCCCTGGGCGTGGTCAGCGAAATCGGTTTTCGACTGGAACCTGCCTACCGGCTCAAGGAGCGCACCTGGACCCTGCCCCTGCAGGAAGCCATGGATTTCGTGGAGAGGGAAAAAGACAACTTTCGCCACATCGAATTCTTTGCCTTCCCCCTGGGCGAACAGGCCATCGTCAAGACCATGGAAATCACTGATGACCCCACCGACAGCAGCGAACGGGAAGACAGCAACGACCTGCTGGAGCTGGTCTGCAAAGTGGCCATGCGCGCTGGCTGGCTGACCCCGAACCTGCAGAAGCTGGTCACCCTGTTTGTGGAGGACAGCACCTATACCGGCCCCGCCCACAAGGTGTTCGCCAACCGCCGCACGGTGCGGTTCAACGAAATGGAATACACCGTGCCGGCAGAAGACGGCATCGCCTGCCTACAGGAAGTCTGCGAGACCATTCGCAAGCAGGACATCAATGTATTCTTCCCCATCGAGTTCCGTTATGTGGCCGCCGATGATCGCCTGCTGTCCATGTACCACGACCGCCCCGGCGCCAGCCTGTCGATCCATCAATATTTCGCCCAGGACTATCAGCCCCTGTTCACGGCCGTGGAGCCGATCCTGCGTCGCTATGCGGGCCGCCCCCACTGGGGCAAGCTGCATACTCTGGGCCAGCGGCAACTGCGCGAGCTGTATCCCGCCTTTGATCGCTTTCAGGCCGTGCGCCGGGAACTGGACCCACAGGGAAGGATGCTCAACCAACACCTGCAAACCCTGTTTGGAGCAACCGGATGAAACGCCGTGGTTTTCTCATCGGGCTGGGCGCTCTCGCCGCCGGCGGCTGGCTGCTGCGCCCGGGGAATCAGGGGGCGCCGCATACCCCCTACTTCCAGGCCATCAACGACAGGCTGAAAAGAGACGGGCCCGGTCGGCCATTGATGCTGGTGGACCAGCAACGGCTGGTACGTAATTGCCGCACCCTGAAAGCCATGCTGCCGCCCCGCTGCGCGCTGCGTATCGTGGCCAAGTCCCTGCCCAGTGTGCCGATGGTCCAGACCGTGATGCGCGAAACCGGCAGCAACCGTGTCATGGTGTTCCATCAACCGTTCATGAATGCCCTGGCCGACGCAGAGCCCGGCGTGGACATGCTGCTGGGCAAGCCCATGCCGGTCCAGGCCGCCCGACAGTTCTACAGCGAAACAGGTAGCGCCTTCGATGCGGAGCGGCAACTCCAATGGCTGATCGATTCCCACCCGCGGCTGGAGCAATATCTGCAACTGGCCACCGATCTGGACCGGCGCCTGAACATCAATCTCGAAATCGACGTGGGCCTGCACCGGGGCGGCCTCACCGACCCGAACCAGCTCGATGCAATGATCGCCCTGATCCAGGCCCACCCAGACCGACTTCGCTTCAGTGGTTTCATGGGCTATGACGCCCACGTGGGCAAGCTGCCCGCCTTTATTCAAAGCGCCGAGGAAGGCCACTGGGAAACCGAGGCCATCTACCAACGCTTTATCGAACGCCTCTACCAACTGGCACCCGCCTACCGGAATGAGACCCTGTGTTTCAACGGCGGCGGCAGCCCCACCGTCGGCCTCTACGACGACAGCACCGTGGTCAACGAACTGGCCGCCGGCTCCTGTCTGGTCAAGGCCAGCGATTTTGATCTGCCCCTGCTGGCGGATTTCGAACCGGCGGTGTTTATCGCCGCACCAGTGCTCAAGCAATGGGACGGCCTGAACCTGCCCGGACCGTTACCGCTGGGTGAGCTATGGCAACGCTGGGACCCGAACCGCCGCCAGACCTATTTCATCTACGGCGGTTACTGGAAGGCCACCCCGGTGTCACCGGCGGGCATTCGCGAGAATGGTGTCTATGGCCACAGCACCAACCAGATGATGTTCAACGGCAGCCCGGATACCGCCCTGCAAGTGGACGACCAGCTGTTCCTGCGCCCCACCCAAAGCGAATTCGTGCTGCTGCAGTTCGGCGACCTGGCCGTGTGGCAAGACGGCGCCATCCAGGACTGGTGGCCACCGTTGCCCCAGGGCCAGGGCGCCTGAGCCGCCCCGACACCTGCCTCCCACTGACTCCCCTCTCCTCTTGACCACCGGCACCGAATTGACGGTCCCGGTGGTCACTGCCTGCACGTTGACCGTTACATTGGGCACTGATACATTCGACAAAACTTGACGTCGTCTAGATTTAACGTCGCCATTGCCCGGCAGGAGTACTACATGACAACCACAACAACAGTGGCAAGCCAGGGTATAAACCTGCAGGTTTATACCTTCGGAGAGAGCAGCAAGCCCCCCGTGGTCCTGGTTCACGGTTACCCGGACAACCACAGTGTCTGGCAGCCCGTGGCCGAGCGACTGGCCAGGAAGTACTTCGTGATCAGTTATGACGTGCGCGGCGCCGGTGCCTCCGACGCGCCCCGCAAGCAGGCGGATTATCGCATGGAGCTGCTGTCGGCAGACCTGAAGGCCGTCGTCGACGCCACCCTTCCCGGGCGGGATTTTCATCTGGTGGGCCATGATTGGGGCTCTATTCAGAGCTGGGAATCGGTCACCGCCGAGGGGCCGCTCAAGGCCCGCATCAAATCCTACACCACCATCTCCGGCCCCTGCCTGGATCATATGGGCCACTGGATGCGTCGGCGCACGCTGAATCTGTCTCCCTCCGCCAAGGCCAAGGTGTTCAAACAGGCGCTCAGCTCCTGGTATATCGGTTTCTTTCACCTGCCGGTACTGGCTCCAAGTGCCTGGCAGGGAGGCCTGGACAAGCTCTGGCCCCGCTACCTGAAACACCGCGAGAACGTGCAGGAGCCAGACGCCAATCCCACCCAGGGTCAGGATGGCAAACACGGGGTGCAGCTGTATCGCGCCAACTTCCGCAACAAGCTGATCAACCCGCAAGACCGCCACGCGGCCTGTCCGGTCCAGCTGATCGTGCCCACCCGTGACAACTACGTGGGGACCCAGCTGTTTGAGGACCTGCACGAGTGGGTGGATGAGCTGTACCGCCGGGATATCAACGCCAACCACTGGGTACCGCTTAGCCACCCGGACACCATCGCCGCCTGGATTGGCGATTTCGTGGCCGGAGTGGAAAGCGGCAAGATGCCTGGCGCCCTGCAGCATGCCCGCGTTCGTCCGGAAAGACAGGGCCTGCCCCTGTATGGCAAGACGGCGGTTATCACCGGTGCCGGTTCCGGCATTGGCCGGGCTACCGCCCTGCGCTTTGCCGCAGAAGGCGCCGATCTGGTGTGCGTGGATATCAATGAAGACGGTGCCGACGCCACCGCCGAACAGGCCCGGCAACGGGGTGCCACTGCCTGGCCCCGCAAGGTGGATGTGGGCTCCGCCCAGGCCATGCAGCGGCTGGCCAACTGGGTGGAGAAAGAACTGGGTGGTGCGGACATTGTGGTCAACAATGCCGGCATCGGCATGGCCGGCGGTATGCTGGAAACATCCACCAAGGACTGGGACCGCCTGCTCAAGGTCAACCTGTGGGGCGTGATCCACGGCTCGCGGCTGTTTGCCCGGCAAATGATTGACGGCCACCGCAAGAGGCACATCGTCAACGTGGCCTCCGCCGCCGCCTTCGCCCCCAACCGCAAGCTGACCGCCTACTCCACCAGCAAGGCCGCCGTGCATATGCTCAGCGAATGCCTGCGCGCGGAGCTGGCCGAACACCATATCGGCGTTAGCTCCATTTGCCCCGGCTTTGTGGCCACTGGCATTGCCAACAGCACCGTCTACGCCGGCCTCAGCGACGAGCAACAGGCCGAAAAACGCGCCAAAGCCGACGCCTTGTACAAGCGCCGCAATTTTTCCCCGGACCAGGTGGCCGCCGCCATTTTCGATGCGGTGCAAAGCAATCCGGCCCTGTCCCTGGTGGGAGCCGAAGCCTGGACCACCCGACTACTCAGCCGCTTTGCCCCGGTACTGTCCCGGCAGGTAGCGCGTCTGGATATTACCGCCTGATTTGATGACGTATGACCTTAACAACAGGAGAACAACAGCCATGAATAGCCCTGTGCGCCATCAACTGAAAGCCCGCCGTGTGCAATTCGATTTCGACAATACGCCTCTGCACTGGCTCAAGGATGACCCGTTTTCCACCCATGTCATCAACGGCATCCACCTGCTGCTACCCGCCGGGGAACTATGGTTCTGCCGGGTCTACAACCAGGCCCTGCCGCTGGTCAGTGATGATCAGTTGCGCGCCGACGTGGAAGGGTTTATCCGCCAGGAGGCCGTGCATTCCCGGGCCCACAGCAAGGCCCAGCTTTATCTGGAGCGCCATGGATTGAGCGTGGATGAGTACGTGCAGCGGGTGGAATGGCTGTTTGGCACTTTTCTGGGGGAGGCACCTTTCGGGCTCACATTCCTGCAGCGCAAGGCGATTCAGAAGCAATGGCTGGTACTGCGTGTGGGGCTGATCGCGGCCATCGAACACTTCACTGGCGTGCTGGGTCAGTGGGCCATGGACAACGACACCTGGGAGCAGAACGGCGACCCGGCCATGGTAGACCTGTTCAAATGGCATCTGGCCGAGGAAGTGGAACACCGCACCGTTGCCTTCGATCTGTTCGAGCACCTGTGCAAGTCCCAGCTCGGCTTCTACGTGAGTCGTCAGGCGCTGATGGCCATCGTCTTTCCGCTTTTCATCTACTTCATTTCCGAAGGGGGTCGCAGCCTGGCGCGGCAGGATCCGGACCCTCAGGTTCGCAAGCTGGGGCGCACTCTGATACCGACATTGCTGGTGAAACTGGAACAGACCGGCAAGCAGACCCGGAACGTGCCCACTTTCACCTTCCTGGTCAACGCTACCCTGCGCTGGTTGTCTCCCCGTTTCCACCCGATCCACGAAGGGGACACGGAGCAGGCGCTGGCCTACCTGGCACGCTCGCCGGCGGCACAGGCAGCAGCCATGCACTGACACCATCGCTGGCGGCGCGATATCTCCAACCTACGCTACCTGATCTGTGCAGGTCCGCGACGATAACCAAAAATCAGAAGCGAGTGACGAGGTTCGAGTTACGAAAAGCCCTTCGCTCTTCGTAACTCGCTTCTCGCCGTTTCGTGCCTACATCGGCACCTTGTCGAACCAGGGCGCCGCCTCTTCCAGCTGGGCCGCCAAAGCCAGCAGCTTGCCTTCATCGCCATGACCACCAACGAACTGGGACCCCAGCGGCAGACCGGTGTTTCCTGACGAAGTGTCGCACCAGTGCAATGGCACCGACATGGCCGGTACCCCGGTGACATTGGCGAACTGGGTGTAAGGCATGTACTTGAAATTTTCCAGCGCCATCTGCTCGATCATGCCGGTCTTCATCAGCAGTTTTTCACCACCCACCTTGAGCAGCATTTTCAGAGCGCTCTGCTGCCAGCCCGGGGTGGCCATTTCCCCGATCCGTGCCGGGGGCATGGCCAGCGTCGGCGTCAGCCAGAAATCGTACTGCTCCAGGAAGGTATCCAGCGCGATCATGTATTGTTGCCAACGGGTCTGACACTTCACGTATTCATGGGCAGGCGTCGCGCGGCCAAAGGCGGCAATGGCCAGGGTATCCAGCTCGAACCCGTCATCACCGCAGCCGGTCAGTGCCTTCACTTCATCCACTTCGGCGGCGCACTGGCCAAACCAGACGGAGAGCCAGTCCATGCACATCTGTTTGGCATCCATTTGCGGTTCGGCCTCGACCACCTCATGGCCCAGGTCCCGTAGCAGGGCCACGGTTTTCTCTACCGCTTTGACTGCTTCTGCGTCCACCGGCGTCCCCAGGGGCGACGCCGTGGAATAACCGATCCGCAATTTGCCGGGGCGGGATGCAGCCGCCGCCTGATAGGACTGTTGCGGGGGCGCGATATGGAACAGGCTGCCGCGCTCATCGCCGTGGGTCAGGTCCAGCAACAGGGCACTGTCGCGCACTGAACGGGTCAGCACATGGTTCACCGCTATGCCGTGCATGGCTTCGGTGAAGGTGGGCCCCCAGGGGGTACGCCCGCGGCCGGGCTTGAGTCCGAACAGGCCACAGCAGGCCGCCGGGATACGAATGCTGCCACCGCCGTCATTGGCACCGGCCACCGGCACGACGCCCGCCGCCACCAGGGCCGCAGACCCCCCGGAGGAACCACCGGGGGTATGATCCAGATTCCAGGGGTTACGGGCCGGGCCATAGGAGTCCGGCTCGGTAATCCCCTTGGCGCCAAACTCGGGAGTGTTGGTGCGCCCGAACGGCACCAGCCCGGCGGCTTTCCAGCGCGCCACCAGGGTGGAATCCCGGTCCGCGCGGATGTCGTGTTTCTTGCGCGCCTTGTTGCCCTGATAGCAGGGTGCACCGGCCATTTCCTGGAACAGGTCTTTCACCAACATGGGCACCCCGGCCAGCGGACCTTGCAGCGGTGCGGCGGCCCGTTCCCGGGCCTGTTCATAGAGGGGAATAATCAGCGCATTCAGGGAAGGGTTCACCTGCTCCGCCCTGGCGATGGCCGTGTCCAGCAGCTCAGCGGCGCTCACCTCTCCCCTGGCCACCAGCTCCGCCAGCCCCATGGCATCAAATTGACGATATTCCTCAAACTTCATGCGTGTGCTCTCCCGGAAGCGTTCGATTTTTTTTGCGACGGTCGCAAGGCGACAATTCACTTACTGTGGCATAGTCTGCCCTGCCAAGTGGGCCAAAGCTTGTGTGTTTACGTTGTAGGGGCAAAGCATGAAAGCGATCGGTTTCAACCAACCCAGAACCATTGATGATGTGCACGCGCTGGAGGATATCCAGCTGGATCTGCCATCTCCCGGCCCCCGGGACCTGCTGGTGTCGGTGCAGGCGGTGTCAGTGAATCCCATTGATACCAAACTGCGCCAGCGCCCGGTGGACCAGGGTGGCTATCGGGTACTGGGGTTTGATGCCGCAGGCGTGGTGGAAGCGGTGGGCGCCGAGGTAAAGAACTTTCAACGTGGTGACCGGGTCTGGTACGCCGGGGCCCTGCAGCGTCAGGGCAGCAATGCCCAGTACCAATGTGTGGACGAGCGGCTGGTGGCGAAGAAACCGGACAGTCTGGGCATGCAGGAAGCCGCGGCCCTGCCACTCACCGCCCTGACCGCCTGGGAAGCCCTGGAAGACCAGCTCGGTTTTCGTCCCGGCGCCTGCGAGGGAAAAAGCCTGCTGGTGATCGGCGGCGCCGGTGGGGTGGGGTCCATTGCCATCCAGCTGGCCGCCCGCCATTTCGGCCTGACCGTGATTGCCACTGCCGGACGTGAGACCTCCAACAACTGGTGCCAGGCCATGGGGGCGGATCACATCGTCGATTACCGCAAGGATCTACTCCCACAACTGGAGCTGCTTGGCCACCCTCAGGTAGACGGCATTCTGGTCACACAGAGTCTGGATGACTACTGGCACACGGCCTGTCAGGCCGTGGCCCCCTTCGGCGGCATCTGCGCCATCGTCGATGCCCGTGCGCCCCTGGACCTGAACCCGCTGAAACCGAAAAGTGCCCGCTTCTGCTGGGAGTTCATGTTCACCCGCGCCATGTTCGCCGCCGAGATGCCTCGCCAGGGCCAGATACTCGACCAGCTTCGCACCCTGGTGGATGCCGGGACCATTCAAAGCACCGTCAGCGAAGGACTGGGGCCGATCAATGCCAACAATCTGAAGACCGCTCACCGCAAACTGGAAAGCGGGCAGACGATCGGCAAGCTGGTGTTGGCGGGGTGGGAGTGAAAGGCAATGAATAGTTAATAATGAATAATTAATAGCTGCGCGAGGCAGCCCATACTGTAAGGAAACGTATGAGGCCGCGCCCTAACCCAGGGCGCGGCCTCTTACGTTGCAAGATCCGATCACAAAGACCGCGAAATTATTGACTACTAACTACCGATTTCTCCCCCATCATCCTTGGTAATCACCACTGTGGCCGACCTTGGCCGTGTCTTGCCGTCGCTGGCGGGAAAGCTGAGGGTGGGATGCTGGACGTTGATCCACAGGGTGGTGCCGTCCGGGGTGCCGGTGATGCCGGTGATCTCGCAGCCCTTGGGGCCGACCAGAAACCGTTTCACCTCGCCGCTGTAAGGGTTGGCGCAGAGCAGCTGGTTGGTGCCCATGCCCTGATGGTTCGGGCTGTCCTCGTCGTAGTCGGTTTCAATCCAGAGTCGTCCGGCCGGATCGAACCATAGCCCGTCCGGTGACGAGAAGATGTCCCCCTGGATGGTGCCGATCTGGTTGGCAGGAACGTCGCTGCCTTGCGGGTAGCCAGCGAGCAGAAAGATTTCCCACTGGAACGTGGTCGCCGCCGGGTCATCGCCTTTTTCACGCCAGCGCAGGATATGGCCATGCTCGTTCTCCCAGCGCGGGTTGGCGCTGTTGATGGGCTGGCCCTCCTCGCGGCCACGTTTGTCATTATTGGTGAGCGTGACATACACCTCGCGGTTATCCGGTTTCACCGCCACCCATTCCGGCCGGTCCATGGTGGTAGCACCCAGCAGGTCGGCGGCGCGGCGGGCCTCGATCATCACCTGGGCCTGGCTGTGAAAATCATTGTCGGGTGTCAGCGGCTCCTCACCAAACACCAGCGGTTTCCACTGGCCCTTTCCCCTGTCGCCGAATACGCCCACATACAGCGTGCCATCATCCAGCAGGTGCCGGTTGGCTTCCCGGTCATCCGGCTGGTAACGGCCAGCGGGGACAAACTTGTAGATGTATTCGCCCCGGGTATCGTCGCCGAAATAGAACGCCATGCTGCCATCCGGTGCCACCGAAGGAGTGGCACACTCACGGACCAATCGGCCCATGGCGGTGCGCTTCACCGGCGTGCTGTCCGGGTCGAAGGGATCAATCTCCACCACCCAGCCGAAACGGTTGGGCTCATTGACGTGCCCCCCGTGTGGCTGGTCCGCATAGGGCGTGGCATCAAAACGCGGGTCCACGGACTCCCAGGCGAAGTATTTGCTGTTCTGCCCCTGGCTGAGCCGGTAGCGGTGATGGGCCACGCGGGAGGCGTAGTCTTCCCGGTCGCGATTGACGAAATAGTTGGGCCAGTTTTCCTCGCAGGCCAGATAGGTGCCCCAGGGGGTAAATCCCAGGGCACAATTGGCGAGGGTCCCCAACACCGTCCGGCCATCCGGGTCACTGGCGGTTTTCAAGGCCGCCGTGCCCGCCGCTGGCCCCCGCAGGCTCATGGGCGTCATACCGGTAATGCGGCGGTTGTAGGGACAGTCCATCACCCTGTCCCAAACATCGCTCGGCTGGCGGCGGATTTCGATCACGCTGACCCCATGGGCCGCCTGTTCCTTCTTCACTTCCCCTTCAGGACGGAAACGCCGCCCATCCGCACCGTCCCGAAAGGTGGGCCCGGCCGGGTGGAGAAAATTCAACGACACTTTTTCATGATTCATGACCAGCAGGCCACGTTGATTGGGCGCCTCCGGGAAGGGAAAGAAATGCATGCCATCGTGATTATCCCCCGCCTGCTGCATCTGGTCGCGCCAGTCATCGGAGGCATCCGGTTGCCAGGCAGGAGCCCCGTCACCGACCGGGTCGCCCCAGGCATACAGCACCCGGGCGGAGTACCCCTCCGGGACCGCCACCCGATCGAACGTCATGTCAGTCTGCGGCGGCAATGGCGTAAAACCGATAGCCGGCATGGCCGGCGATGCCCCCTTGGGCGACGAGGCATCGCAACCGGACACCGGAACGGTAAAGAAACCGGCCACCGCAGCCCCCAGCCCCCCTTTCAACAGTTGGCGACGGCGAGGTAGCTCGGGGCCCCGGCAGTCCCGTGCCACCGGCTGATCATCCTGGGCTTCCAGGGCATCCACACGTTGCTGTTCATTCATGACCGTTCACCGTGATTCCGACAAGCCAAGCGTAGCGTCGATGGCATGCCAGGGCACCAGTTTGAAATTCTGCGGGGCATCGGGCAGGCGATTGCGGCCATCCTGTACCACCAGCAGACCGTCAGAAAAGGCACCGCCCAGATCCGCCGAGGTGACCGCCAGGCCGTCGGTTTCCGAAGCACCGTCAATGCCCGCTTCCGGGTCCATGCCGATCCGGAAACGTCCCCGGTAGGCATAGGGAGGCTGCGCATCCACCAACACATAGCTGTTGTTGCCCTGGCTGGAAATCACCAGGTACTCCTGGTCGCCGCGACGGTAAAGCGACAGGCCTTCGATATCCGCTTCCAGATTTTCTCCCTTGGCAATGACCTGCTCTGCCGACACGCCCTGGTCTGCCCCGGCATGAAAAACCCACACGGCGTGATCTTCTTCCCCGACAAACAATCGCTGGTGTTCATCATCGGCCACACAGCCTTCCGGCTGGCTGTCCACTGTCAGGGTGCGCACCCGCTCACCGGTGATGGCCCTGTCCGTGGGGGTGAGCAGCCACTGCTCGATAATGCCGCTCTTGCCATTGGCAAAGGCGTACACGCCCTGCGCATCGCGGTACAGACAGAGGCCATAGATTTCTTCCAGGCCGCTGGCAATTTCGCCCGCGTCGCTCAACTCACCGCTATCCCGGTCGATCAGAAACAGGTGCAGGGAGTTGTGGTCCCGGTTGCTGGCCACCGCCAGGTCCACCAGTCGCTCGTTGACACGCAAGCCGTAACGCACATCCACGTTATTCAGGCGCCCCACGGGCAGAAACTGGGTGGTGTGGCCGGCCAGGTCATACACATACAACCCCGCTTTCTTGTCAGTACCAAGAATCCGGCTGGCGCCCGGGTTGGAGGGGTGCACCCAAATAGCCGGGTCATCCGCCGCATCGCCGAAACGGGCCACGGCATCGGTTTCCACGGTCGGCAGCACAGTGGGAATGACCGGCAGAACGTCATCCGCGGCATCCCACGGCAGGGTGAATCTGCGCACGCCTTGCTGACCATCGTCCAGTACCCAGGCCGTCAGTTGGCCGTTGGCCACCCGTGCCGCCAGCCGCTCCGGCTCTTCCAGATCCGGCACCGCAAACTGCTGCGCCGTGCCGTCAGTGCGATACACAGAAAGTTGCCGGGCCTGCGCATCCAGCAACAGCACGCCACCGGGAATGGCTGCCACGCCGCTGGCACTGGCCAAGATATCGCCCCGGGGTGCCAGCACATCCACCAGTTCCCGTTCCGGGTCCTGCTCCGGGTCGGCCCGGTAACGCCACAACCCCACCGCTTCTTCACTGACATAGAGATGTGCGGTCACATCATTCACGCTGCAGTGCTCCGCCTCCGGTGGCATCACCAAATGACGTAGCCGTTGCGGCGCCTTGCCCGACAATAGCCATTGGTCGGCGCTGCCCCTTTCATCCAGCAGGAAAACCGACAACAGGGACTGGGTATCCCGGTACAGGCAGAAACCGTTGACGGCATACTCCGGCGCCGGCAAACGCTGCTGCTCCTGCAGCTCGCCCTGTCGCCACTGGAACAGCACCAGCTGATTGCTGCCCGTATGCAGCGTCACAAGCTGCAAGGTACCGTCCGGGCCGCTGCGCACATCCAGGCCCTCAAATTCACCGCGGGCCTGCTGGTGGCCATCAATCGTCAGGTTGCCCTGTTCCGTAATGACCAGGACATGGCCTTTTGCCATCGCCATGGCCCGGGGCTGCCCCATGCCGGTTTCGGTTTCCCACACCGGCGGTGTCAAGGTTGCCTCCGTAACGGCAGGCTCAGTGCCGGTTTCACCGCTACAGGCCGTCACCAGCAGTGCAGCAGCCAGCAATCCAATGCGGTTCATCATGCTTTTTCCTTTTTTTCAGATTTCGCAAAAAAACGCGCAGGCCATACCGGCCTGCGCAGAGCGCCTGATAACCGTTGATCAGAAGTGTTTGAGTGCCAGGCCCAGTTTGTAGGTGGGGCCGTATTCCTCGTATTGGGCGTTGAATTGCTCACGACCGGTATAGGCATAAAAGGGTTCATCGTTGATATTGATCGCCTCGAAGGTCAGCTGCAGTTCCTCAGTGAGGAAGTAGTGACCGGTGAAGTCCAGCTGGATATGGTCATCGGTGTAAATGTCGTAACGCTTGTCCAGCGGATCGCTCACCTCCTGCAGGAACTTGCCGGTGTAGTTGGCGGCCAGGCGCAGGCTGAGCCGCTTGTCTTCGTACCCCAGCACCAGGTTGCCGGTCACATCGGACTGGCTGGGCAGGGCGATATCGCGGGAGACCGACCTGCCGGCATCCTCATCATAGGCCTCGATTTCCGCCGTGGAATCCACAAAGGTGGCATTGGCGCCGATCAGCATGCCATTGAAGGGGGCCGGCAGTTCCGTCAGTTGTTTGGAGTAGGCCAGTTCCAGGCCATAGAGGCTGGCGTCGTTGCCGTTTTCAAAGGTCTCCGCGTCCGAGAAAGCCTCGAATCCCGGCGACCCACCCTTGTCGGTCAGGTAAGCAAAGTTGTCGATATCCTTGTAGAACGCGAAGGCGGAGACGACGCCGGCCCGGCCCATGTAATGCTCGATGCCCAGGTCCAGATTATTGGACGTCAGCGAATCCAGATCCGGGTTGCCGAAACTCGCCTCGTCGCCGTCGATTTCAAAACCCGGCGACAACTGTTCAAAGGTCGGGCGCACCACGCTGCGGGTGAAGGCGGAGCGGACGATGGTATCGTTGCTGAGCTGGTAGCGAAGATGCAGTGCTGGCAGCCAGTGATCCTCGTCATTCTCGTGCTGCTCGGCGGTAATCACTTCATCGGTGGAACCAAAACCGTCCGCTTCGAAATCAGCGCGCTCGTAGCGCACACCCGTGAGGATGCGCAGCTGCTGGATATCAACGGTGCCCATCAAATAGGCCGCCTGACGGTCTTCGCGGATTTCATAATCCTCGATGGCGGAGGCGATGACATCAAACTCACCGGGACCGGCGGTCAGGGAGTCGGCCTTGTCCGGATCCACACCACTGCCGAAGTTACCCAGAGCATAGTCCACATCGGTGCTGAAATCCGAGAGCACCGCATCGGGCTCGTAGATCCAGACATTCACGTCACTGTCTTTTTCCCGCTGGCTGATCTTGGTGCCGAACTTGATGGATGCCGGGTTATTGTTCCAGTAAAGCTGGCGGGTGAAATCCAGCGCCAGGTCACCCTGCTTGTCCGTGGTCTTGCCTTCGGTTTCTTCCACTTCATCCAGCTCGTAGTTGGCATCGTCATAGAAACCGGTGGGATAAAGCGCCGACGGTTTACGGGTTCCAGTGAAACCCCCGTCCGGAAATTCTGCGGCAAATACCGTGCTGTCCGCATGCCGGGGTTCATCTTCCTCGGCGGTGCTGTAGCCCACCCGAAAATCGGTGATCCAGTCCCCGGCATAATGCTGGCCACCCAACACCACGGAGTTGATTTCCTGGGTTTCTTCCCGGTCCTTCAATTCCTTTTCCACTTCTACCAGACCGGTCTGGCCCGGTTGCTGGGCACTTTCGAAGGAGAAAATATTGGCCTGACGCACTTCATCGTCACGGAAACGGCTGTGCAGCGTGCGCAGGTATAAACGGGTATCGTCGTTGAGCAGGTAATCCATGTTCAGCGCCACCCCGAGTCGCTCGCGGGTGATGGTGTAGTCACGCTGTTCCAATTCCTCCAGCGCATTGCCGCCATCGAAATCCCAGGCGCCGCCGGTCTCCACATTATCGGAGCCGAAATCCCGCTCGCCCCAGCTTACCGCCCCGGCAATGCCGAAATTCTTTTCCCCATCCCCCACGGAGAACTGGTTGCTGGCCGCCACCGCCAGCTCCGGACTGGTCTCTTCCGTGTTGTCGTCATAACTGCCGGCACCACTGAGCGAGTAGAAAAGGCCGTCGCGGTCGAAGGCCGACAGGGTATTCACTTCCACGGTCCCGCCCAGGGAATTGCCGTCCATGTCCGGGGTCAGGGTCTTGACCACGGTGAGAGACTCCAGCAGGTCAGCGGGAATCACATCCAGCGCCACTGCCCGGCGACCGGCTTCCGGCGCGGGAACCTGAATACCATTGACCTTCACCGCGTTGAGATCCGGCGCCACGCCTCGGACACGAACGAAACGCCCCTCCCCCTGGTCACGTTCGATGGACACACCCGGCAGACGTTGCAGGGATTCCGATACGTTGGAGTCCGGGAAGTCACCAATATCATCCGCCTGCGTGGTGCTCTCAATATTGTCAGCCGCCCGCTGCCGGGATAACGCCTTGTCCACACTGGCTGCCTGACCGATCACCTGGATGGTCTGTAGTTCGTTGGTGGAGTCCGCTTCCTCCGCCAGCAGCGGTGAGACGACAAGGCCGATGGCAGAAGCCAGAACGGTACGACGAAAAATTCGATTCAGCGTTTTTTGACAGGACATCACTTCCCCCGGGCCAGGCCCTTGCGAATTGGCAATGACCGGCACGGTAGGTCTGCCCCGTGTCACTTTGGTTACAGGTATGGCGCAAAACCTTGCCAAAACCGGCAATCCGGGCTGCCCGGAGCCACTCTTGAGCTGATCGCACCCCTTCCCCCTCCTGTTTGACGGGCAATCTTTCGCGTTTTGTCGTTTTTCTGGCGAACCGGACACACTTGTGTGAGCTGATCTGACCGGTCAGGACCGCCAGCTCCTTTTCATCAAAATGACATGCACAGCGCGTAGGAGTGCCAGCATCAACTGCAAAGGATGCCCCCCGTGAGACACCTTCTGACATTGCACTATCGCTCCCTGCTGGCGGTGCTGGTCATGGCCAACCTGGTGCTGCTGATGAACCTTGGCGCCGGGGATATCAAGCGCTGGGACGCGATTGTCTGGCTGGATATCGCCGGCGAGGGCGGGGCCGCCCTGCTCGCCCTGATCTGGATCGGCCTGATTCTCAACAGCCGCCCCACCGGGCGGGTCACCCGTTTGCTGGTAGCCGGGCTTGCCGCCATTTTTCTCAGCTATTGGCAGGATGTACTGGATGAGTTTGTTCAGTTATCTCCTTCCATTACCTGGGATCACTGGCTGGAATCCGGTGCCATGCCGATGGGCATGATATTGCTGACACTGGGCATCTATCACTGGCACCGGGAACAACAGGCCATCAATCGGCAACTGCGCAAGCGCGAGCGAATTTTCCGGGAGCATCGCAATTTTGATGCCCTGACCTCGCTGAGCGACGCCAGCTATCTGCGTGAGCAACTCTCGCTGGAACTTCAGCATCGAGAGCGCACGGTCTCGCTGATCATGATTGATCTGCATTGTTTCGATCACAGTCGTCGCCTGCTGGGTGGCGCGGACAGTGATCGGCTGCTGCGCGAACTGGGAGAATTGTTGCTGCTGAACCTCAGACGGCAGGATCTGCTTTGCCGATATGCCGGTGACCGCTTTGCCGTGGTGCTGCCCGCGACGGAACGCACTGTCGCGGAAAAACTGCGTGGGGAACTGGAGCAGGCGACTCACAGCTTTGCCTTCAAGACACGACGCGGCGAAACCCACGCCGTGACCGTCCACTCAGGGTTGGCGGTTTCCCACGACGACGACGCGGACAGTCTGATCGAGCGAGCTAACTGCAGCCTGTCGCAGGCTATCCGCCGCACACACCGGGCCGCCTGACCATGGCAGGTTATCTGTGCGACCAGCGCTTTATCACGGCCCATCACTTGCCGGCAGTGCTGATTGATCTGGCTCAGGACCAGGGGGAAGACCTGCATCGGCTGCTTCGCCATACCGGCTTATTCCCGGAACAACTGGTCCGTGGCGAGGGCCGGGTCAGCGCACACGAATACCTGCAACTGATCCATAACACCCGGCAGCGCTTGACCGATCCCGAGCTGGCGTTTCGTTATGGGCAACGGCTTTTCCCCGGCCATTACGGTGCCGTCAGCGCCTTGCTAGGCAATGCGGAATCACTGGCTGAGGCACTGTCGGTTTTCACGGACTTTCCGGCACTGATTTCCCCGCTCCTGGCATGCCGACTCACCGTTACCGATGAGTACCTTTGCCTGCAATGGCTGGACAGTTGCGGCGCCAAGGCACAATGGCGCTTTCTGGTGGAAGCTGCCATGAGTGGAGTGGCTTCGCTGACCCGCTGGTTGAGCGGCACCCCCCTACCCTGGCGCTTTCAATTCAGTTACCCCTGCCCTGCATGGCCAGAGCAGTATCAAGTGCATCTGGGCGAACCGCTGCATTTTGCCGCGCATATGGATGCCATGATTCTGCCGCGACATTACCTGAAAGAACCTTGGCCGCAGGGCTCACCCACCGCCTGGCTGGCCGCCCGACAGCAATGCGAGCAGCTGATGGATCTGGTCGGCAGCCGATATAGCTTTCGCCATACCCTGTACCAATTTCTGCAGACTCGACTGGACCAGCCGCCCTCCCTTCAGGAAAGCGCCGCGCATATGGCATGTAGCCCGGCTACCCTGAAACGCAGACTCAGCCAGCAGGGGTGCCACTATCAGCAGTTACTTGACGAAGTCAGACTGCACCAGGCAATCCACTGGCTACAGTTCCATGGCGACAGCCCCGAGCAAATCTGTCGGCGACTGAACTTTTCGGACCCCACCAATTTCCGCCGGTCCTTCAAACGCTGGTGTGGGTTGACGCCCTCGGCCTGCCGTCAATCCCTGCTCGCCACCATGGGGATGAAACCGGGAGGGTGACAGGCTGTCGCTATGGCATCCCGGAGGGGCAGACACTGCCAGCCGGCAAGGTTTCCAGCGTTGTCAGGCAAAGAATGGGCTGGCGGGACAGAGTGCGATCCAGCAGAGCCGGCCAGGCCTGGGGGTTGGCCATGGGGCGAGGCAGTTTATAACTGGGAAGAGCCTGCCAGACACCCTCTTGCTGTTCCGCCAGCACAAACTGGAAGGGGTGCAGACCCGGTACGCCCAGGCGAATATCCGTGGCCAGCAACTGGTCCGGTCCGGCTTCCACATCCATAAAGCCCCGGGTAAACCAGGCCAGCTTGCGCCCCGCCGGGACCTGCATGGCCTGGGCGTAATCCTGCGGTGAACGGGGAAAGGTTTCCACCGTCAGGGCATCGCCGTTATCCAGCACGCCGGTGACGATCTCCAGCCGCTGCTGTTCGCCCAGCACCGTCACCCGCCACAGCAGGGTGGAGAAAGGCATGGGCTGCACCAGACGCGGCACCTCACTCAAGCCCCGTTCCGCCAGCGCCGGCATCACCCGCTGCGTCATCCATTGCTGGGCCACCAAGCTCCAGCACAGATACAGGGAGGACAATGCCAGCCCCGCCGCCAGGGCCGGCCTGGCGGGTGGGCGCCAAAGCGCCACAATGACACCAATCAACAGGGGGAGGGTATATAACGGGTCAATAATGAAAATACTGCTGATTGCCACCGGATCCCCCAGCGGCCAGAACAGGCGGGTCCCGTAGGTGGTAAAGGCATCCAGTAACGGGTGCGTCAGCAGACACAAACCCGTGAAGGCCCACCAGCGCCACACACTTATCGCCGGGCGCCAGCGCTGCAGCCCCCAGGCCAGTAGCAGGGAGGCGGGCAGCAACACCAGCAGGGAATGACTGAAGCCACGATGCTCGGTGAAGTTGGCCACCGCATCGCCATAATCGATCAGCACATCCAGGTCGGGCAAGGTGCCCAGCAGGGCGCCACCCAACAACGCCGAGCGCCCCAGTGTGCGGCCCATGACCGCACCGCCCACCGAAGCACCCAGAACCACCTGTGACAAGGAATCCATCAAACCGCCTCTGGCAAAATCAGCATGCTAGCTGTGCCATCGCCAGCAGGCCGTCAAGGCTGCAGACCGATCAAACGCCCCACAAGCCTTTCAGGCTGTTCAGCACCTGCCCGGTGACACCTTTATCACCAAGAAAGCCCAGGATTTTCGGTGCAAACTGGCTGACCATCTCCGGGCTCATGCCCAGGGCACTGAACGCCTTGGTGACACCCTGCATGCTGGAAATATTGCCCAGCATGGATGACGCCAGACCGCCGCCTTCCCCGCCGCCTAGCAGAGAGCCCAGTCCCGGCACCTTGTTCAGCACACCGCTGAACTGGTCTGCGGACAGATTGCTTTGCGCCATGGCCAGCAAGGCACCGGCCCCGCCTGCGGCCTGCTGACCGGAAACCCCCAGCTCCGAGGAAAGGGAATCGACCAGTGCACTGGCTTCACCGGATACCGCCATGCCGCCATTCACGCCGTCCAGCGTGGTGTTGGCTGAATCGCTGGCCTTGTTGATCCCTTCATTGGCAGTGTTGGATGCCTTGTTGATACCCGCATCGGCACTTTCGGAGGCCTTGTTCACCGCCGCATTGGCAGAGTCCGTCATCTTCTTCAGATCAAACGCCTGCACCGGTGAGCTCAGCACCAGACAGAAGGACACTCCCAGGATCCCGACTCGCAACATCTTCATAGCTTGCTCCTTAATCATTGATTGCACTTCCTGTTGTGGCCATAAACCTTACCGGCTCCGCATACCCGAAACCAACGGTTTATGGCCTCCTCATGACTCCGTCGACAAACATTTTCCAGCAGGTGCAGCAGGCACGAGACAAACGCCCTCAGTCTTCCGGCACGTTGTAGTGGAAGCGCGGCAGATGCCACTGATAACGAATGGCCAGCAGGCGCACCATAAAGCCCGCCGTTACCGTCACTGCCGTGGCCAGCCAGGCCGCCACCTGCCACTGCAGTAACAGCAGATACAGGCAGGCCGCGCCCAGCGAGACCACCGCATACAATTCTTTCTGAAAAACCAGTGGCACCCGGTTGCAGAGCAAATCGCGAATCACCCCGCCAAAGATACCGGTAATCAGCCCGGACAGAATCGCCACCGGCGCCGCCAGCCCCATATCCAGCGCCACCTTCACGCCGATCACCGTGAACACCATCAGCCCCATGGCATCCAGGATCAGAAACAGCATCCGCAAACGGCGCATCAACGGCGCCACCCAGGTGGTAATCAGCGCGGCCATGGCGGTCAGTGCCAGATACTCCGGATGCGCCACCCACACCAGCGGATAATGGCCGAGCAGCACATCGCGCATGGAGCCACCGCCCATGGCGGTGACACAGGCCACCATCACCACCCCGAACAGGTCCATGCGCAACCGCCCCGCCGCCAGGGCACCGGTCATGGCTTCGGCGGTGATGCCGATCAGATAGAGACTTAACAACATGCTCAGAGACTCCGACTATTCAGGCCATGATGCCTGCATCCAGGCCGCGGTGAATTCGACCTTGGTGGCTGACGTTACTCAGGGAAGCCCATGACTGCCGGGGAGTGGGTCGGCTCAGGCCTGGGGTGTCAGGCGGATGGATTGCTTGTCGATCACGATACGACGCTCCTTATAGAGCCCACCGATGGCCTGCTTGAAGGCGTTCTTGCTGCAGCGGAAAGTAGCAAAGATATCCTCCGGGCTGCTCTTGTCTCCCAGCGGCAGTTCGCCGCCAGCCTTTTCCAGAGCGGCCAGGATCTGCTCGCTGAGCCCTTCGCTTTTCAATGCCCCGGGAGGATTCAGTGACAGGCTGAGCTTGCCATCATCGCGCAGGCGCTGCACATAGCCGGTGACCCGTTGACCGGGCCGCAGGGGAGCACGCAGCTCCTGTTTGGCAATCATGCCCCAGCAACGGTTATCCACCACCACCTTGTACCCCAGATCCGTGCCATGGGCTGCCACCAGGGACACTTCATCACCCTGCTGGTAGTCATCGCTGGTATCGTCGAGAAACCGGTCCAGCTGGGCGCTGGCCAGCAGACGGCCTTCGCGGTCGGTGGTCACCATTACCAGCACCCAGTCGCCTTCACGAATCGGTCCTTTCTGTTCCGCAAAGGGCAACAGCAGGTCCTTGGGCATGCCCCAGTCGAGGAAGGCCCCCACCTTGCTGGTAGAGACCACTTTCAGCGACGCCACCTGACCGTGCTGGACGCGAGGGGTACGCAGACTGGCCATGGGGCGGCCCTGGCCATCGCTGTACAGAGTGACCAGCACACTATCACCGGGACCGAGATTCTGGCCTTCGACTTCCCGGGACGGCAACAGCACCTCGCCCAGCGAACCGCCGTCCAGCAGCAACCCGTTATGGATCGGCTTGATGACTTCCAGGGAGTGGCGAGCGCCAAGTTTGGTGGATGCGGTCATGGTTCTAGCCTGTTTGGTAAGGGGGCAGGCTTGGCGCCTGAACGGAATAGAAACGAAGGTGGATTACGCCTGCGGCTAATCCACCCGACGATGTTACCCCAACCGCCTGTTGGAGCCATGCTTGCATGGCGAATGGGGTTGGCGGTGGCACGAAACCGGTATTATCTGGATAAGCCTGTCGAACGCTGAGATTCCTGATCGCCCGTTGGGCGATTTCCGCGCAAGCGCGGTTCGCGCCCTGGAAGGGCGCTCCTACAGCAGCCTTGTAGAAAGCACCGGGGCCAGGGAACTTCCCATACTTTTCCCTTCGCTTGTAGCTCGCGCTCAGCGCCCTACCACATCAGATCATCGGGAATCGGGAAGTCCTTGTAGGGATCATCCTCGTCCACGGCATTTTTGCCACGCTCGTTAAGCAGTAGTACGGCATTCTCGTCGCGCTGGCGAATCTTCTCCGCCACCACGGTGGGCACCAGCTCATAGCCATCGCCCAGTGCCACAATGGCAATCTGACCCCGCTCCAGCTGGGCCTGCTGTTTAGCGGTAACCCAGGCCTTCTTGATCTTCTTGTCCTGCACGAACTGGTAGGCCACATCACCGTGCTGGCGGTCCAGACGGCTTTGTTCAATCATCTGCTTGATCTGGGCGGCGATCTCTTTCTTCTCGCGCTCGGCCTTGCGGGCGGCTTCGCGCTGACGGTCCGCCTCGGCTTTTTCTTCCCGCTGGCGGCGGGCCCGTTCCGCCGGGTCTTCCAGTTCAATCTCGCCACGCTTGGCCTGGTTGGCCTCCTGGCGCTTCTGCTGCTTGGCACGGCGGGCCTTCTTCTGGTCCGCCAGACCGGCTTTCATCAATTGTTCTTGCAGGGAGTTGGCCATGTTGCGCTCCAAACTCAACGACGATTCTGGGTTAACGGGGAGGCCGGCGCCGGCCCCAGCAGGGGCTGGGCCCGATGGAACCGGGTATCGTAACCGGGCTGCCACGGGAATACGCCCTTGGGGTCGGGCCAGACCATCTGCAGGGCCGGATACGGGGCCGGCAGGCTCTGGTAAAACCAGTTGGCGAAGCCCAGGTATTCCTTGTAATGCGGAAAGGCCACCGGCAGGAACATGACCTCCAGGCCGTCGGCAATGTCGTTATAGAGCCGGTAGGGCTGGTAGGGTTTGTTGAGTCCGCGAATCCGCACCGCGGCGCTGTCCAGCAAGCGGCTGGCCAGGGAATCCTTGAGCCCCAGCACGATCAGTTCCGGATGATTCAGGTTGAGGAAATGTCCCACGCTGAAGGTGTACCCGGGCTGCCCGTCACCGCCAGGCACCGCAAAGTGGTGCCATCCCTTACGCTGGATATCCGCCAGCAGGTCCTTGTCTTGTGCATCTTCCGGAGCCGGATAGCGAAACTTTCCGGGCATTTCATCTAGAAACATAGGTAACTGTCAGCAGGCGCCGGGGCGAACCTGCCTGGCCCCGGCCAATAAATCGTAATTGTTGTGGGCATGGTACCAGAATCCCTGTGGACTTGGTGACACCCTT
>NZ_LWEJ01000284.1:0-2805 GCF_001635525.1 Alcanivorax sp. HI0007 | reverse complement strand
TGCAAGTTTCAAGTTTCAAGGCGCGGGTCAGGCGTGGTGGCAGGCTGTCAGAACAGGTGCCTCGCGCTGATACGTTGCAGCGCGGGCACGAGCTATCCGGTTAACCGCGACCTATTTCGCGCCTTGTAACTTGCAACTTGAAACTTTCTCCTGTCATTGCCCGATCAGTTCTTCCACATACGCCGGCACCAGCTCCGTGGCCAGCCCATGCTTGTGCTCGGCAAAAGCAGTCAGCCGCTGGGAGGGCTCCAGATTCAGCTCCACGGTATGGGCGCCGTGGCGGTTGGCTTCTTCCACAAAACCCGCTGCCGGGTACACATTGCCGCTGGTGCCGATGCTGATAAAGCGGTCGCAACGGGCCAGGGCCTGGTAGATACGCTCCATCTCCAGGGGCATTTCCCCGAACCACACCACATGGGGGCGCAGGCAGCCCTTGGCGCCGCAAAGCGGGCAGGGCAGGGTCGGGGTGAGCTCGCCGGTGACCTCCACCAGGCCACCGGAGGACTGGCAGCGGCCCTTGAGCAGTTCGCCGTGCATGTGGATCAGGTTGCGACTGCCGGCCCGTTCGTGCAGGTTGTCGATGTTCTGGGTGACCAGCAGTACCTGGCCAGCGGGAAAGGCCTGTTCCAGCTTTGCCAGGGCCTGGTGGGCCGCATTGGGCTTGATCGCCGCGCTGAGCAGCTGTTCACGGCGTTTGTTGTAGAAGTTCTGCACCAGGGTGGCATCGCGCAGAAACGCCTCCGGCGTGGCCACATCTTCCACCCGGTGGTTCTCCCACAGCCCGTCGGCGGCGCGGAATGTCTTGATACCGGATTCCGCCGAGATTCCCGCGCCGGTAAGTATTACAATGTTTTCAGCCATTTATCCGTCCGATTAGTCAGGATCATTTGTTTCATGGATACCATTATCGACCTACAGGAAAACCTCCCGTTGCCCCGGCGCGGCAATGTCACACTGCTGCATTTTCACCAGGGCATGGTACTGCTGGTGGGGGAGGATGCCGTGGGCCTGTACCGGGACCGCGTGGCCATCGACGACCCCCTGGCCAATGGTGTCATCGGCTATGAAACCATTCCACCCTCGCTGCAACCGGATTGGCAAGATGACTGCGGTTTTGTCCGTGAGCATCAGTCCGGCTACGTCGGTCTCAACGGTGGCGGCGTGATTTTTATTCGCCCCGATGGCGTGGCGCTCTATCCCAGCGGCATGCATGCGTTGCAGAATCGGGACATGAGCTGGCTGATTCCCTTTCCGCCGCTCAATGCATAATTTTTCCGGCATCGGTAAGCCCGCTGTCGGTGACTGAAGGAGCTGTTCTGTTATGGCAGAAGAAACCACTCGCCTGCGTCTGCGCACTCTCACCGAAGAGGATTACCCCGCGCTGGCGCTGCTCATGGACCAGGTGTACCACGACATCGGTGGGGCCTGGCCGGAAGAGACCATCAAGACCCTGATCCGTATCTTCCCGGAAGGGCAACTGGTGATCGAGGACAACGGCGAGCTGGTGGCCACCGCGCTGACCATCAAGGTCAAGTACGACCGCTTCTCCAATCCGCACCGCTATGAAGACCTGATCACCGACGACAAGGTGCGCTCCCACAACAGGAAGGGCGATGCGCTCTACGGCCTGGATGTGTTCGTGGACAAAGAATACCGGGGCTATCGCCTGGGCCGTCGTCTTTATGAGGCCCGCAAGGAGCTGTGCCGCGAGGAAAACCTGCGTGCCATCCTGGCCGGTGGCCGGCTGCCCGGCTACACCAACTATGCGGACCAGATGCCGGTCACCGAATACATCGAGCAGGTGGAAGCCCGCGCCATCTACGACCCCATCCTGTCGTTCCAGCTCTCCAACGGCTTCGACGTGAAACGTCTGATGAAGGCCTACCTGCCGGAAGACGAAGACTCCCACGGCTACGCCACCCTGCTGGAATGGGACAACATCCTCTACGAGCCGGAAGATGACGACGCCGAATGGCCGCGCCGCACCGTGGTGCGCGTAGGGGTTGTGCAGCGCCGCATGCGCGCCGCCCGCGATGTGCAGGACCTGCTCAACCAGGTGGAATTCTTCATCGATGCGTTGTCCGATTATCGCGCCGACTTCGCGGTGCTGCCGGAATTCTTTAGCGCACCGCTCATGGGCCTGCGTCCGGAATTGAACTCCGTGGAAGCGGTGCGCTTCCTGGCCAGCTTCACCGACGAAGTGCGCGACGCCCTGGCCGACATGGCGGTGAGCTACAACATCAACATCGTTGGCGGTTCCATGCCCGTCATCGAAAATGAAAAAGTCTACAACGTAGCCTACCTGATGCGCCGCGACGGCTCCGTGGAAGCCCAGTACAAGATCCACATCACCCCCCACGAACGGCGCGACTGGGTCATCCAGGGCGGTGACAAACTGCAGGTATTCGATACCGACGCGGGCCGCGTGGGCATCCTGATCTGCTACGACGTGGAATTCCCCGAGCTGGGTCGTATCCTGGCGGACGAAAAGATGGACATCCTCTTCGTCCCGTTCTGGACCGACACCAAGAACGGCTACCTGCGCGTACGCCATTGCGCCCAGGCCCGCGCCATCGAAAACGAATGCTACGTGGCCATCGCCGGTTCCGTGGGCAACCTTCCCCGGGTCGACGCCGTGGACATCCAGTACGCCCAGTCCTCGGTGTTTTCCCCCAGCGACTTCTACTTCCCCCACGATGCCATCATCAGCGAATCGGTGCCCAATACCGAAATGCTCATGTTCGCGGATGTGGATCTGGAAAAGCTGAAACTGCTGCACCGGGAAGGCTCGGTAACCAACCTGCG
>NZ_LWEJ01000283.1:0-7899 GCF_001635525.1 Alcanivorax sp. HI0007 | reverse complement strand
GCCGCTGGTGCAGGGCACCGCGCAGGCGGTGTCGCTGGAAGAGGCGAGGGCGTTCATGGCGTCGTTGCAGGGCAGCGGGGTGATGATCAAGGCCCTCAGCGGTGGCGGCGGGCGAGGTATGCGAGCGGTCACTGATTCGGCAGCGCTCGACGCGGCTTATGCCCGTTGTCAGTCGGAAGCCAAGGCTGCCTTTGGTAACGACGCCGTTTACGTGGAGCAATTGGTCGACGCTGCCCGGCATATCGAAGTGCAGGTATTGGGCGACGGCAGCGGGGCGGTGAGCCATTTGTGGGAGCGGGACTGCACCCTGCAGCGCCGTCATCAAAAGCTGGTGGAATTCGCGCCGGCGCCGGGTCTGGACCCGGCCCTGCGTGATCGCATTATCGACAGTGCCCTGACCTTGGCGGCAGAAGTGAACTATCAGGGCATCGGCACCTTCGAGTTTCTGGTGGAGCCGGATCAGGACCGTTTCTATTTCATGGAAGCCAACCCCCGGGTGCAGGTGGAGCACACGGTGACCGAACAGGTCACCGGGGTGGATCTGTTGCAGAGTCAGATCTGGCTGGCGGCGGGGGCGAGTCTCGCCGACCTGAACCTGGAAACCGCCCCGGCCTGTGAGGGCATGGCGGTACAGCTGCGTCTCAATCTGGAAACCCTCAAGGCCGATGGCAGTACCGCGCCGGCGGCGGGCACCCTCACTGCCTATGAGCCGGCCAGCGGCCCGGGCATCCGCGTGGACGGTTATGGCTACGCCGGTTACCCGGTAAGCCCGGCCTACGATTCCCTGCTGGCCAAGCTGATCGTCACCGGCACGGATTACGGGTCGGTATTGCAGCGGGCCCGTCGCGCCCTGACGCAGACCCGTATCGAGGGGGTACCAAACAACCGGGGTTTGCTACAGGCACTGCTGGGCAGTGACCACGTGGCAGCCAACACGGTCACCACCGGGTATGTAGAAAGCCATCTCGACACCTTGCTGGCGGCCATACCGGCGGTGCCGGCAGGGGATCGTCCTGCCATGGCCAGCGCCCCTCAGAGTGAAGCGTCGGAGACCCCCGCCGGCTGCGAGGCGCTGCTGAGCCCCACCACCGGGGTGCTGGTGTCCCTGCTTGTCCAGGAAGGAGATACCGTGCAGGTGGGACAGGTGGTGGCGGTGCTGGAGGCCATGAAGATGGAATTCGAAGTGCGCGCCAGCACGGCTGGCAGCGTGCACAGCCTGGCCGCCGGGGAGGGCGATGCCCTGAACGAATCCGCGCCGCTGCTGTTTGTGGAACCCGGTGAGGTGGCGGGCGATGCCATCGCCACGGAAGAAAGCGTGGACCTGGACCATATCCGCAAGGACCTGGCGGAGGTGCTGGATCGCCACCAGGCCATCAGCGACGAAGGCCGACCCCAGGCGGTGGCAAAACGCCACGGCAAGGGCAAGCGCACCGCCCGGGAAAATCTTGACGATCTGCTCGACGCGGGCAGCTTCCAGGAATATGGCGCCATGGCCCTGGCCGCCCAGCGCCGCCGTCGCAGTGCCGAGGAACTGCAGGCCATGAGCCCGGCGGACGGATTGATTGGTGGTACCGGCACGGTCAACGCGGATCAGGTGGGCGAGCAGAGCGCGCGGGTGATGGCCATGAGCTACGACTACACCGTGTTCGCTGGTACCCAGGGAATGATGAACCACAAGAAGACCGATCGCCTGCTGCAGCTGGCCGGCCAATGGAAGATGCCACTGGTGCTGTTTGCGGAAGGGGGCGGCGGTCGTCCGGGGGATACCGATTTTGTCGGCGTGGCGGGGCTGGATTGCCATACCTTTGCTGCCATGGCGAAATTGTCCGGCCAGGTGCCACTGGTGGGCATCGGTTCGGGTCGCTGCTTTGCCGGTAACGCCGCCTTGCTGGGTTGCTGCGATGTGATCATTGCCACAGAAGATGCCTCCATTGGTATGGCCGGGCCGGCCATGATCGAAGGCGGTGGTCTGGGGCGCTTTACGCCGGAAGAGGTGGGGCCGGTCAGTGTGCAGGCGGCCAACGGGGTGGTGGATGTGCGAGTCCGCGATGAAGCCGAGGCGGTGGCCGTGGCCAAACAGTACCTGTCCTATTTCCAGGGCTCGGTGACGGACTGGCAGGCGACGGACCCGCGGGAGCTGCGGCACCGCATTCCGGAAAAACGCACCCGCGTCTATGACATGCGCCGGGTCATCGAGACACTGGCCGATACCGGTTCGGTGCTGGAACTGCGCCGGGCATTTGCCCCCGGCATGATCACCGCCCTGGTGCGCATTGAAGGCAAGCCGTTCGGCCTGATCGCCAACGATCCCCAGCACCTTGGCGGCGCCATCGATGCGGTGGGCGGCGACAAGGCGGCGCGCTTCATGCAGCTGTGCGAAGCGTTCGGGTTGCCCATGGTGTCCCTGTGCGACACCCCCGGTTTCATGGTGGGGCCGGAATCGGAAAAGCAGGGTACCGTGCGCCATGTGTCACGCATGTTCGTCACCGCCGCCAGCCTGACTGTGCCATTCTTCACCCTGGTGCTGCGCAAGGGGTACGGCCTGGGTGCCCAGGCCATGGCGGCGGGCAGTTTCCATTCGCCGCTGTTCACCGCCGCCTGGCCCAGCGCCGAGTTCGGCGCCATGGGGCTGGAAGGGGCGGTGCGATTGGGCTTTGCCAAGGAGTTGGCGGCCCAGCCGACACCGGAGAAACAGCAGCGCCTGTTCGACAAGCTGGTGGCCAAGGCCTACCAGCAGGGCAAGGCCCTGAACATGGCCAGTTTCCTGGAAATCGATGCGGTGATTGATCCCGGGGAAAGTCGCCTGTGGTTGCTGCGCGGGTTGAATGCGTCAGGGTTGAAGACCGGTCGGCACGGTGGTCGACCGTTTGTGGATACCTATTGAAGCGACTTCCACACGCCGCCGGTATTGGCGTCATATGTCAACAAGATGGCGGCCAGAGTCATGTTTAAAGAGACCAGAGCGACTAAAGTCCCGGTGTGATGTAAAAAACGAACAGTGCGCGCAGACCGCCTGGAACCCGGAACGGGTTTGACTCTATAGGGGGGGATACGAGTACGCCTTCATACGGACTAGAAAAAATGAAAATAAAAACCGCTCTTGGCAAGGTGCTGGGTGCCATTCTAATGGCCACATTCATGTCACCCGCTCTCGCAGATGAAGCACTGAAGGGTTATCAGTCGCAGGCTGCCTGGAAAGAGATTCAGACCTTTCTTCCCGAACAATTGCATTTGACCAACACCTTCCAGCCAGAGGAGCGATGGTGGAAGTGGCGTGGCCATAACATTCATATTGATCATTTTGCCAACCAATCTGCACCTGCCCTGGTGATTCTTCTCCATGGCGTGGGCACCAACGGTCGTCAGCTATCAATGATTGCTGGCGGGCCCTTGTACCGTCATGGCTTTGATGTCATGGCCCTGGACTTGCCCGGCTATGGCATGACACAAGTCAATCCGGACGAGACACTGACGTATTCTGTCTGGGTTGAGCTGGTGAGCGATTTTATTGATGCTCAGCATGCGATTTCTGAGCGGCCTGTTTTCCTGTATGGGCTGAGCGCCGGTGGCATGCTGGCCTACCATGCAGCGGCGCTGAATGGGGAAGTGGACGGCATCATTGGCATGACGTTTCTTGATCAGCGCAATGGCATGGTGCGCCGAAAAACGGCCAGAAATACGTTTATCAGCGTGACCGGCTCTCCATTACTCTGGCTGGCCGATAATCCTGTTACCGGGGGTATGAAGCTGCCCCTGAAATGGGTATCCAAGATGAACAAGCTGGTAAACAATGATGAAGCGCTGGCAGTTTTTCTTGACGATGAAACGTCAGCAGGTAACTGGGTCAGTACGCGTTTCTTGCATAGTTATCTGACCTACCAGCCGGCAATTGAGCCCGAAGATTTTCATGTCTGTCCGATTTTGCTGACGCAACCCGCTGAAGATCACTGGACCCCAATTGCGCTGAGCAAACCGTTTCTGGAGAGATTGCCTGAGCATGGATGGTCTTCAGTGATGCTGGACAACGCAGGGCACTATCCGTTGGAGATGCCAGGATTGCAGCAACTCGAAGAGAGTATGGTGAATTTTATCAATCAACAGCTGGCGACCGGACGTCACCCATAGCGGTGTACAGAGTGGGAACGGGGGTGTCTTGAAATCTCCTTCTGAAGCTGCAGGCAATCGCCCGTGGCTTTTCCCCTGTCAGTATTGAACAGCAGGTGAGGCAGGTACCGCGTCTGGCCTGAAATCTCTACACTGTCTGGACATTCACCGCGATCCGGACGGACCCATGACCCACGCTCCTGCCCGCGCCTGGCCGTTGCTGCCGCTGCTGTTTTTCCTGGCGGTGTTTCTTGGTAGCGGGTTGTACTACACCTCCACCGGTACTGACTTCGCGTTCTACCAGATCAAGGCGCCGGTGGTGGCCATGGTGGCCATTGTGTTGTCCATGCTGATGGCGCGGGTGGCCGGCCAGCGGATCAACGCCAGTGTGGATCGGCTGCTGACGGGTATTGGTCACCCCAATCTGCTGCTCATGTGTCTGGTGTTCCTGCTCGCCGGGGCCTTTGCCAGCGTCAGTGACAGTATCGGCAGTGTGGACGCCACCGTGCAGCTGGGGCTGACCATCATCCCTGCCGAATGGGTATTGCCTGCCCTGTTCCTGATTTCTGCCTTTATAGCCACGGCCATGGGCACTTCCATGGGCACCATTGCGGCCACGGCTCCCATTGCCGCCGGTTTTGCCGGGGCCACGGAACTGTCCATGCCGCTGGCACTGGGTGCCGTGGTGGGCGGCGCCATGTTTGGCGACAACCTGTCGATGATTTCCGATACCACCATTGCGTCCACTCGCAGCCAGGGCGTGTCGTTGAAGGACAAGTTCCGCGTCAACATCTGGATTGCCGTGCCGGCGGCGGCGCTGACGGTGCTGTTGCTGATCGTGCTGGGCGGTGGTGAGCACCAAGTGGAAGCGGAGCCCTTCCGGTTTGCGCTGGTGGTGCCCTACCTGTTGGTGTTCGGGTTGGCGCTCTGTGGCCTGAACGTGCTGGCGGTACTGATCGTGGGCATTGTTACCGCCGGGGTTACCGGCATGGTGATGATGCCGGAATACACACTTGCCAGTATGAACGGGGCCATCTACACGGGTTTCGAGGGCATGTTCGAAATCATGCTGTTGTCCATGTTGATCGGTGGGTTGTCCCAGTTGATGACCGACCAGGGCGGGACTCGCTGGGTGATCGAACGGATTCATGGCTGGACCCGCTGGCTCAAGTTGCCGTTGCAACGGGCCGGGGAAGTGGGCATTGCACTGCTGGTGGTGTTCGCCAATATCTTTGTGGCCAATAACACCGTGGCCATTGTGCTCACCGGTGAAATGGCCCGGGATATTGCCAACGATCATGGCGTGGACCTGCGCCGTTCCGCCAGTGTGCTGGATATCTTTTCCTGCGTGGTGCAGGGGCTGATTCCCTATGGCGCCCAGGTGCTTCTGGCCTGTTCCATTGCCGGGCTGTCACCGCTGGCGCTCATCGGCGCCATCCATTACTGCTGGGCACTGGCGGTGGCCGGGGTGATCGCCATTGTCATCAACCGGCCACGGTTGGTGTCACTCAAACAGGGATAGATACTCCCCGTAACCCTGTTCGGCCATCTCGTCCTTGGGCACAAAGCGCATCGCCGCGGAGTTCATGCACCAGCGCTGGCCGGTGGGCGCGGGGCCATCGCTGAACACATGACCCAGGTGGGAGTCCGCGTAGCGGCTGCGCACTTCCGTGCGGGTGGCCCACAGCTTGTTGTCTTCGTGCAGGGTGACGAATTCCTTGTCGATGGGCTTGGTAAAGCTGGGCCAGCCGGTGCCGGACTTGTACTTGTCTGTGGAGGAAAACAACGGCTCGCCGCTGATCACGTCCACATAGATACCCTCGGCCTTGTTGTCGAAGTATTCATTCTGGAAAGCCCGCTCGGTGGCGTCTTCCCGGGTCACCTGGTAGACCAGCTTGGGCAAGGATTTTTTCAGCACCGCATCGCTGGGGCGCTGAAACTGGTCCGGGCCCTGCCAGCGCTGGGTCACCTGGTCGGTGAGCCAGGGGCGATGTTTCGGGTCGTCCCAGTGTTCTTCCAGAAACTGGTCACGGCCGGAGCGATAGCGGTAGTACTTGTACTTGAGGCTGTGGGTCTTGTAGTAATCCTGGTGGTAATCCTCCGCCGGGTAGAAGGCGTTCAGTTCGGTGATTTCGGTGACCACCGGCTTGTCGAAGCGGCCGCTTTCCTCCAGTGCTTTCCGGGAAGCCAGGGCTGCCGTTTTCTCTGCCTCGGTCTGGTAGAAAATGGCGCTGCGATACTGCTGGCCGCGATCCACGAACTGGCCGTTGGGGTCGGTGGGGTCGATATGCTGCCAGAACCAGGTTAGCAGGTTGTCATAGCTCACCACCGCCGGGTCGTAGATCACCTTGACGGTTTCCGTATGGCCGGTGCGGCCATGGGCCACATCCTCGTAGCTGGGATTCTTTTCGTCCCCTCCGGCAAAGCCGCTGATGGCCTCACTGACCCCATCCAGCTCTTCAAAATCCGATTCGGTACACCAGAAACAGCCGCCGGCGAAGTAGGCCTCGGCGGCCAACAGTGGGCTGCTCACGGTGAGAGCAGCCAGAAACAACAAAGTACGCATGATTGATACCTCCTGACGCTTGGATGCCCGACCGGCGGATTTGTTGCAAAACCGGTGATTTCTTACGCGTTGTCGCTGCGAAGGCGGACAGAGCCGGGCCTCTCCTTCCGTCACAGTCTGGGACCGTGAGCGAGAATAAAGGGAGAAGACCGTGACGATACCGGTACGACAAGGCGGTCTGCGGCTTGGCCTGGTGGTGGCTATGTGGTTGCTGGCGGCTGTGGCCCGGGCCGGCGAGCCCCCCTTGCAGCTGGCCAGGGTGTATCAGCCGGGCATGGACCTGCAGGGCTATTGGGTCAGCGAAAAGCTGGACGGGGTGCGCGCCTACTGGGACGGGCAGCAGTTGCTGTCCCGGGGAGGCAATGTGATTGCGGCGCCGGACTGGTTCCTGCGGGATTTCCCGGATCAGCCTCTGGATGGCGAACTGTGGATGGGTCGAGGCCGCTTTGCCCAGGTGTCTGCGGCCATCCGCCGGTTGCAGCCGAAGGCGGAAGAGTGGCGGCAAATCCGTTTTATGCTGTTCGACCTGCCGGCCTCCGGTGTGCCGTTCAGCGAGCGCATTATACGAATGCGTCAGCTGACCAGAGATACCGGATCTTACCATCTGGCCATGGTGGAACAGCGGCCGGCCACGGATCATGAGGCCCTGCTGGCCGATCTGGACCGGGTGCTGGCGGCGGGTGGCGAAGGCTTGATGCTGCACCATGGCGACAGCGTCTATCAAACCGGCCGCACGGCGGCATTGTTGAAGGTAAAAACCTTTCAGGATGCGGAAGCATTGGTGGTGGATTACACCCCGGGAAAAGGCAAATACCAGGGCCAGGTTGGCGCATTGGTGGTGGAAACCGAAGCGGGCCGGCGCTTCAAGCTGGGCAGTGGTCTCAGCGATGCCGAACGGGCGGACCCGCCGCCGCTGGGCAGCACGGTGACCTATAAATTCTACGGTCTCACATCCACGGGTTTGCCCCGCTTTGCCAGCTTTTTGCGAATACGAAACGACGAGCCGGCGGCGCCGACTCGTCAGGTGTTGCAGTCCGATTGATCAGGGCTGCAGGTTCAACTCGTAGATAGCTTCGTTGCCGCTGTCATCCAGCAGGGTGGCCATGAAGCTGCCACTGGCGCCGGCGACCGCGTCGGCCACGAAGTTCTTGGCGCGGTCGGTGTTGGGTACCCGGAAGACGATTTGCAGATCACTGCTATAACCCAGGATCGGTGCGAAGGACCAGTTG
>NZ_LWEJ01000282.1:0-12280 GCF_001635525.1 Alcanivorax sp. HI0007 | reverse complement strand
ATGCGTGATGTACCGGACCACACCAAGGACGACTTTGTGCTGCTGTCAGGTACCAAGGTGCGTGAGATGCTGGGCCAGGGCATTGCCCCGCCGCCGGAGTTCTCTCGTCCGGAAGTGGCCCAGATCCTGATGGACTACTACCAGGCGCTGGACGCCGACAAGTAACAGGCTGAGTGCTCCGCACTCAATGCCCTTCGGGAAAAGCCTCTTTCGAGAGGCTTTTTTCGTTTCCGGCAAGGCGCTCGCCAGTGCGAAATGCCCCCCGCGCTGTCGTAACCCAGGACGGATAGCGCCGAGCAGCGGCGGAAAATTACCGATGTGGCTCCGGTTTTGCGGGCCAGGATTAGGTAAAATTTCGCCTAATTCATTTTCCGGGTGCCGCGGTTCACTGGCGAAACCCCGTTAGCAAGAGTGAAAAGGGACAGGTTATGGCCGTTATTGTGGTCTGTTTGCTGGTCTATGTGGGCTGCATTGTGTTTATCCGTATGCGTAACCGGGAGCCGTTTGGTCTCAAGCGCCAGCTTTCCGATTTTTCCACCTTCATGGTGCCGTTCAATATTCCGGCGTATCTATTGTCGAAGGTGCCCACCACGCCCCGCATGGACAAATCCTGGTTTCCGGAGCTGCAGCTGATCGAGGATAACTGGGAAACCATCCGTGACGAGGCGTTGGCCCTGTATCACGGCGGCAACATCACCGCCAAGGAGGACTTGCCGGCCAGCAGTTTCTACAAGGACAATCGCTGGACCAGCTTTTACCTGAAGGTTTATGACAACAAGCTGCCTTCCGCCTATGAGCTGGCACCGAAAACCATGGCCCTGCTGGACCAGCTTCCGTCCATGAACATTGCCCTGTTTGCCGTGTTGATGCCGGGCAAGAAGCTTAATCGTCACCACGATCCGTTCGCCTACACCCTGCGCTATTCCATGGGGCTGAGCACTCCCAACGATGAGGGCTGTGGCCTGACGGTGAACGAGGACGACTATATCTGGCGCGATGGCGACAGCATCATCTTCGATGAAACCTATATCCATTCCGCCTGGAACCGCACCGAGACCCCGCGAATCATTCTGATGACGGATGTGGACCGGCCCATGAAGTGGAAGTGGGTACAGAAGGTGTACTGGTACTTCGGCTGGTTCTTCAACCGCCTGTTCTTTATCGACAACCTGGATAGCAGCCATACCGGGGTGGGCAACAAGCTGGGCAAAGGGGTGCTGGCCTACAAGGGCTTCCTGAAGTCTGTAAAGCGGAGAAACAAGACGTTCTATGTGACCGCCAAGTGGGCCGTGGTGCTGGCGGTACTGGGGAGTATCGGCTACCAACTGGTGTAGCCTGGCGTAGAGGTTGGCAAGAAAAACTGCCGAGCGGTCGTGGTTTTGCGTCCGATTGGCTTGGGACGTATTACTGCCTCGTGCCACCATGCCGGTGAACATATCGGCAGGGATAACAATAATGATAAGGAACATCATTGCCGGGGCCGTTATGGCCTTGGCGTTTGTCGGGGTCACCAGCGCAGAGGTGACGGTGGCGCCGGCGGGGGCGTTTTCCGCCAGCGGTAAACTGGCCATGAAGAAAGGTGCCATCCCGGTCAGTTGCCATACCACGTTTAACGGCCATGTCAGTGAGCAGGGGGCGATCCGGGTGACCGAGGTCATCTTCGGTGGCATCAACCCGTTGTGCAAAAGCATCAAGGCGCTGGCGCTGCCCTGGCAGGGCCAGGTAGAGCACCCGGGGCGCCTCACCGTGGATGACATGCAGGTCAAGGTCAGGGTGCCGTTACTGGGGGGGATCTGTGGGCCCGGGCCGGTGACCTTGGTGTGGGGCAACACGGACGGTTCGGCCACGTTTGATGCGGTGACCTTGGGCCCGGACTGCGCCATGGACGGAACCATGATCACCTCTCCCCAGGTAGATATCCGCCGTGCCAAACCCTCTGCCTCTTCCTCACAGGCGGTCCGTCAACCTGCTGTTACCCACAGCGGTGGCTCCTGAATCACGCCTGGGGGACTTGGCATGGCCTGAAAGCCTGCGCCTGCAAGGCGTGATTCAGACGCGCCAGGTTGATACTCCTGCGTATAAGCTTTGTTATTCCGGCCCGATTGGCGTTTCCCCTCGGGCCATGGCCCCGCTATCATGAGTTTTTTGAGTGACAGCAACTGTTTGCAAGGCAAGGACATAACAATGCAGAACGTGGTGGCGATTCCCGCTAACCCGGCGCTGGTCAACAGCACCGAAGACTTCCTTCATGCCGTCGAGCACGATCGTAAAGACAGTGCCGAGAAATTCATTCACATGGTGGACCATCTCACCGACCGGATTCTCAGCCTGTTTCTGGTGGAGCCGGCCAATATGACCGAGCTGTCAGGGGGCCAGAAAAAGGTGATCGATTTTGCCGTGTCCACCGCCGGCAAGGCGTCCAGCATGCTCACCCGCCAGATTTTCAAGAAGGTGTCCAACGCGGAATTCGCCCCGGTGGTGAAGAACGTGAAGGCCATGTACTGGCAGGCTGGCGACGACAACGATAATCACGCCAGTATCGCTTTCCCGGTGGAAGACAGCTTCGCCGCTGATTTCCGCAAGGCCACCGAGCTGTGTGCGGCAGGCAAGGGCACCGAAGACGTGGCCCTGGTCACCCGGGTGATGAGCGCCATGTCGGACAAGATCATCGATGAAGTCTTTGTCGCCAACACCAAGGAAGTGAAGATCGGCTTTGTGACCCAGAAGGCCTTGAACGTGGGTATCGACGGTAGCCGCAAGGCGGTGCATGCGGTCAACAACAAGGTGCTCAAGGACCTGAGCGATGATGAGCTGAAAGGTTATATGGCTCACTACCAGGGGTTGCTGCGGCAGCGGTAAGCGATGGGTTAGAGTCAGAAAAAAGGCGCCTCTCAGGCGCCTTTTTTCGTTCAGGACTGGGCTTGCGGCCGGCGGTTGCCTGCCGGGCGACGCCGTCGCTGGCTGTTGCCACCGGGGCGGCTGTTGTTGGCAGGCCGTGCCTGGCGGTTCTGGCCATTGCCGCCTCCGCCATTGCCTTTGCGAGCCTGACCGTTACCGCCGCCATTGTCCGGACGGGAGTGGGCCGGTTTCGCTTTCTTCGGGCGTTTGCGCTTGGGTGGCTGTAGCGCCCCCGCTGCCGGTAGCGGTTCGCCGGGCTCAAAGCCGGCCACGATTTTGCGCTCCAGCTGTTGCTGGGTCAGCCGTTCGATATCTTTCAGCTGTTGGGCCTCATCGGCGCTGACCAGGGAGATGGCCTGGCCGGTGGCGCCGGCACGGCCGGTGCGCCCGATGCGATGCACGTAGTCTTCCGGCACATTGGGCAGGTCCACGTTGACCACCTGGGGCAGCTGCTCGATATCCAGACCCCGGGCGGCAATGTCGGTGGCCACCAGGGCGCGGATCTTGCCGTTCTTGAAGTCTGCCAGGGCACGGGTACGGGCATTCTGGCTCTTGTTACCGTGGATGGCCGCGGCTTCGATGCCGTTGCTTTCCAGTTGTTTGGCCAGCTTGTTGGCGCCGTGCTTGGTACGACTGAAGACCAGTACCTGGTACCAGTTGTTGTCCTGGATCAGGTGGGTAAGCAGGGCGGCCTTGCGCTGTTTGTCCACCGGGGCAATCCACTGGGTAACCAGCTCGGTGGTGGTGTTGCGCGGGCTCACATCGATTTCCACCGGGCTGTTCACCAGGCCCTTGGCCAGGGCGCGGATTTCCGGTGAGAAGGTGGCCGAAAACATCAGGTTCTGCCGTTTGGGGGGCAGCTTGGAGAGAATCTTGCGGATGTCATGGATAAAGCCCATGTCGAGCATGCGATCCGCTTCGTCCAGCACCAGGATTTCCAGGCGGTCGAATTTCACCGCGTTCTGTTGATACAGATCCAGCAGGCGACCGGGTGTCGCCACCAGGATATCCGCGCCGCCGCGCAGGCGCTGCATCTGTGGATTCACCTTCACACCGCCGAAGACCACGGTGGAGGTGAGGGGCAGATGCTTGCCGTAGGTGGCCACACTGTCGGCGACCTGGGCGGCCAGCTCCCGGGTTGGGGTCAGTACCAGGGCGCGTACCTGGTTATGGCTGGCGGGCTGGCCGGCGCGCAGGCGCTCCAGCAGGGGCAGGGTAAAACCGGCCGTCTTGCCGGTGCCGGTCTGGGCAGCAGCCATCACATCACGGCCGCTGAGTACGGCAGGGATGGCCTGGGCCTGGATCGGTGACGGGGTGTGATAACCCTGATCGGCAACAGCGGCCAACAGGTCATCCCCCAGTCCAAGGGAAGTAAAAGGCATGTAATTGGGTCTGACATAAGAAGGGGCGGCAAGCCTACCGCATCCCGGGGCGGAACACGAGCCCGGCGGTCCGGTGCCCGACGGAGCCTCATTCCCAGGCTCGCTAGCGTATCGGCGCGGTATTACTGAGGATTTCGTCGACCCCGGAGCGGAGCGCCTGGCGCTGCTGCTCCCGTCCCTCCGGCAGGAACGCGAGCACCCGGCCGCCGAGACGGTGATAGGCATCGACCAGAGAGTGCCGGAACAGGGGCAGGCCGTGAAACACCGGTGGCAGGGAATAGGTGCGGCCGGCGCGTATGGCGGCCAGCGGGCGAAGCCCCATCAGCAGCGACAGGCCGGCTCGACGGCATTCTGTCTGTGGCGCCATGGTGATAGCGGCGGGGAAGTGCTGGCGTAGCAATCGAGTGTGCTCCGGGTGCCAGAGCAGGAAACGGGCCTGGCGGCAGAGCCAGTCGCCTTTCTGTTGCTGGTCGGCCCAATGGCGCAGCGCTGCCAGGGTGCGTGCCGCGCTCTCCGGTTTGATGTCGAGAATCCAGCGTTGGTCGGTAAAGGTATGGGCGAAATGCTCGAAGGTAAGCAACGGCTGGCCATCATGGAGTCGATGGCGTAGGCATTGGTCCCTGTCCATGTCTTCGATAACGGCGTCACTGCCGGTGGTGCGAATCAGGGAGGCATCATGATGGAGGACGATCTGGCCATCATGGGTGCTGCGCAGGTCGGTTTCCAGGGTGTGGAAACCGGCTTCGGCGGCGGCCTCGAACGCATGCAGGCTGTTCTCACCATGGCGTTGGTGCAGGCCGCGATGACTGATCCATATCACATCCATGGGAGTATTCTCTCCCGGACGCGGATCAGGTTAAAGCGCCGCAGGTCGGGCGAGGATGCGGGATGGCTGGGCTCTCTCAGGCCGCGTGGGCGGCGGTGCTTTCCGCGTCAATGGATTCCCATTGGCCGCAATGATCCGCGTGGGCATCCTCAAAAACCCCTGCCAGGGCGTCAGGCACCCATTCCAGATCCAGCTGCACGTCTTGTTCCATGGTTTGTCCCCACAGTATCTTTTTTGAACAGGATCAAGAGTAGCGTGGCTACGGCCATGGCTCTGTTGTCTGGGTGTAAGCTTTTGCTTACAGAGAGTGACAAAGCGTGATGCAAAATTTGGCGTAGTCCGGGCCTTTGTCACGGCAATGCCGGCTAAGGAGAGTGCGTATGCAGGAGTTAGGGAGCCTCTGAATAACGCTTTGCGTACTCAGCGTGACCTGAAGGGTGCAGCTGTTGTGTTTTGGTGCGACGGACAGGGTGGTTCCCTTTCCTAGCGACAAAGCGCAGCAGATGTGCCCTTCAGGTCACGCCCTTCGGGGCTTCCAGGCTGGCCCACACTCGTTGTTGCACTTTCTCGACAGGCAACCAGCATGCCTTCAAAAGCGCGCCTAGATTGTGAGCCAGCCTGAAAGCCTGAGCATGCAAGGCGTTATTCAGAGGCTCCCTGGACTGGAACCAGGTCGTTACCCACCTGTACCAGCTGGGGATTGCCTTTGTGTTGGCGTTACCGGTGGCCTGGAATCGGGAGCAGCGCGCCCGGGGTGCGGGCCTGCGGACCTTCCCGCTGGTATCCATTGCCGCCTGCGGTTACATGCTGGTGGGGATGCAGGTCTATAGCGGCTCTGATGCAGAAGCCCGGGTGATGTACGGGATTATTACCGGCATGGGCTTTATCGGCGGCGGGGCGATTCTCAAGGATGGGGCCAGTGTCAGTGGTACTGCCACGGCGGCCAGTTTGTGGAATACCGGGGCCATTGGCATTTCGGTGGCTTACAGCCGCTATGAAATCGCCCTGGTGCTGTCACTGATCAACTTTCTGATCCTGCAGTTCTCCCGTTCATTCAAACGGCTTCCGGTGGAAGACTGAAGGCGGATGGGCGGTACAGGCGCTTTTATGCCGTGGCAAGGATGGCCTGACGGACGCAGTGCAGGACCCCGGTCGGCCAGTCGTCGGCCAGCAGGTCTTTCAACTGTCGGTAGCTGAAAGTGTCCTCGGCCAGGTTGGGTTGGCTGAGCAGCGCATCCTGGATGATGCCGATCTCGGTTTCGCTGATCCCCAGCGCCTGCTCCAGGCTGAGCTGATGGGTGGTAACCAGCTGTGCCAACTCCCGGTACACGGTTTGCTCGTTCAGATTCTGCTGGCGGGCGATGGCGGCCGGGCTCATGTTGGCCTGGGCCAGAGCGAGAATCTCGTTGCGATCCGGGCCGACGGGCTCGGCGACACCGGCGGCATCATCCTTCCCGTTGAGGATGGCCAGAAACGCATCCCCGTAGCGTTCCAGCTTGCGGTCGCCGACGCCGCTGACGGCGGCCATTTCCATCCGATTCCGTGGGCGAATGGCGAGCATGTCCATCAGGGTGGCGTCGTGGAAGACCACATAAGGTGGCACGCCTTCTTCATCCGCCAGCCGTTTACGGCAGGCGCGCAGGGCTTCCCAGAGGGTGCGGTCGGCGTCAGCGATATTGGCGTGCGCGCGTCGGGTGGAGGCTTTCCTGGCCTTGGCCATTTCCTTGCGCAGGTGAAGGGGCTGTTCGCCGCGCAGGTAGGGGCGACAGGCTTCGGTGAGTTGCAGCGCGCCAAAGCCGTTCATGTCCACGGTCAGCAGGCCACGGGCCACCAGTTGCCGATAAATGCTTCTCCACTGGCTGGAGCTGAACTCATTGCCGATGTTCCAGGTGGAGACATGGTCGTGACCGGCGCTGGCCACCTTGTCGGAGCGGTTGCCGGTGAGCACGTCGATCAGGTGATTGGCGCCAAAGCGTTGGCCGGTGCGGTAGACGCAGCTCAGCGCTTTCTGGGCGGCCTCGCTGGCATCGAAGGTCTGCGGTGGGTTCAGGCAGGTATCGCAGTTGCCACAGGGCTGCTCCAGGGTCTCACCGAAATAATGCAACAGGGCCTGACGACGGCACTGGGTGATCTCGCACAACCCCAACATGGATTCCAGGCGCTGATTTTCGTTGCGTTTGTGCTGCTCGTTGCCGCTGCTCTGGGCCAGCATCTGCTTGAGTTTGATGGCATCTTCCAGGCCATAGGCCATCCAGGCAGTGGCGGGCTCCCCATCACGACCGGCACGACCGGTTTCCTGGTAATAGGATTCGATGCTTTTTGGCAGGTCCAGGTGGGCCACGAAGCGCACATCCGGTTTGTCGATCCCCATGCCGAAGGCAATGGTGGCCACCATCACCAGCCCATCCTCGCGCAGGAACCGTTGCTGGTGGTTTTCGCGGGTTTGCGCGGGCAGGCCGGCGTGGTAAGGCAGAGCCTTGACGCCCTGCTGGCACAGCCATTCGGCGACCCGTTCCACCTTGTTGCGTGACAGGCAGTAGACAATCCCGGCATCGCCGTCATGCTCGGCACGAATCAGGCGCAGGAGCTGATTCCGGGCGCCATCCTTGCGCTCGATACGGTACTGGATATTGGGCCGATCAAAACTGGAGACGAAGTGACGGGCCTGGGTCAGGTCCAACCGTTCGGCAATTTCCGTTCGGGTGCGTTGATCCGCCGTGGCGGTCAGGGCGATGCGCGGTACATGGGGAAATTCCCGGTGCAGCAGGGACAGTTGCAGATAGTCGTTGCGGAAATCATGGCCCCACTGGGAGACGCAGTGGGCTTCGTCGATGGCAAACAGGGCAATCTGTGCCTGGTGCAACAGCGACAGGGTGCGAGGTTGTATCAGCCGTTCCGGGGCGATGTAGAGCATGTCCAGTTCGCCGTTGAGCAGGGCATCTTCCAGGGCGCGCTGCTGCTCCATATTCAGCGTGGAATTGAGAAATCCGGCTCTGACGCCCAGCGCCTTGAGGGCATCCACCTGATCCTGCATCAGGGCAATCAGCGGGCTGATCACCACGCCGGTACCAGGGCGAACCAGCGCCGGAATCTGGTAGCACAGGGATTTGCCGCCGCCAGTGGGCATCAACACAAGCGCATCGTCGCCCTGGATCAGGCTATCGATAATGGTCTGTTGCTCACCACGGAACTGGTGATAGCCAAAGACATGCTGGAGAACGGAGTGGGCATCGGATTGCATGGGGCGAGTATACCTGCCGCCGACCGGCACTGACATCCGCCCGCCAGCAAACTGTGCTAGGTTCTGGTGAAATTTCAGCGGGAATACTTGTCAGTGATGCGCGATATCTTTCGTCAGTTTCTGTTGCTGGGGCTGATCAGCTTTGGCGGGCCGGCGGCCCACGTGGGGTATTTTCACCGTCGCTTCGTGGAGGAATTGCAGTGGCTGGATGAGGCGGAGTTCGCTCGCCTGCTGGCGCTGACACAGTTTCTGCCCGGGCCGGCGTCCAGTCAGTTGGGCTTTGCCATCGGCCGAGTGCGCGGGGGGATCTTCGGGGCCTTTGCAGCGTTTGTTGCCTTTACCCTGCCGTCTTTTCTGTTGATGGCGCTGTTGGGGATCTACGCCGCCTCTTTGCCGGACTGGCTGCAGGGTGGGGCAATCACCGGGCTGAAGTGGCTGGCGGTGATCGTGGTGGCCGATGCGGTGTGGAATATGGGCCAGCGTTTCTGTGCCAACGGCCTGACCCGCTCCATCGCCGCCTTGGTGGCTGTGCTGTTGGTGCTGTGGCCGGCGTTGCTCGGGCAGATGCTGGCCTTGCTGGTTGCTGCCGCCATTGGCTGGCACTGGCTGCGACCGGCTCAGGGCGTGGCGGCACCGGGTAAACCGGTGTGGCGCCGTGGGCCGTTGCTGCTGTTCGCGTTGCTTGCGGTTGTCGCCCTGCTGCCGGCGGGGCGGATGTTGGGCCTGTGGAATGATTTCTTTGCCGCCGGTTCCCTGGTGTTTGGTGGGGGGCATGTCGTGCTGCCCCTGTTGCAGGAACTGGTGGGGCCGCAGATGTCTCCGGATCAATTTCTCACCGGTTATGCCGCCGCCCAGGCAGTGCCCGGGCCCATGTTCTCGCTGGCATCTTATCTGGGTGCTGTGCTGCTGCCGGCCAGCCCCTGGTGGGGTGCACTGATCGCTACCCTGGCGATTTTCCTGCCGGGCTTTCTATTGGTGCTGGGACTGATGGAAGGGTGGCAGTGGCTCTCTTCCCGTCCGGCCCTGGCCGGGGCAGTAGCGGGGATCAATGCGGCGGTGGTGGGGCTGCTGCTGGCGGCCCTGTATCAGCCGGTGTTCGTCTCTGCGGTGAATGATCTGTGGGATTTGTTGATCGTGGTGGCGGGGTTTGTGGTGCTGCGTAGCAAGACAGTGCCGTTATGGGGGATGGTGCTGGGCATGGCGGCGCTGGGGGTGATGACCAACCTGCTGTAGGAGCGCCTCATGAGGCGCGAATCCGAGCCTTTGGCGAGGGATTTGTCATCCGATCAGGCAAATTGCCAATAGATTCGCTGGTGCTATCTGCAGCCGGTTCTTCGCCTGGGCTCAGGTTCGCGCCTCGAGAGGCGCTCCTGCGGGGAGCTGGGGTGCGCGACAGGCGGCGGTTGCCAGAAGGTCGGAATCATGGTTCACTTCTTTTAAGAAATGAATATGGATTCCGATTATGGCTTACCGGGAAACCGCCAATGTGAAAGCGCGCAAGGCGGCCCAGCGTGACCATCTGCTGGTTTGCGCTGAGCAGCTGGTCCGCGAGGGCGGCTTTGCCAATCTCACCATGCAGACGCTGGCGGCCAAGGCCGGGGTAGGCGTGGGCACCCTGTATCGCTATTTCGACAACAAGGCGGTGCTGGCGGCGGAGGTCTTTCGTGTGGCCACCGAGCGTGAAGTGGCTGCAGTGGCAAAGGCGATGGGGCATCCCGGCAGCTTTTCCGAGCGGCTCTGCCATGTGCTGCAGGTCTTTGTGCGGCGTGCCCAGGCGGCACCGCGGCTGGCCTGGTCGTTGATCGCCGAGCCGGTGGATCCGGCCGTGGACGCGGAGCGTCTCACCTATCGCCAGCGCTACGCCGCGCTTTATCAGCAGTTGCTCAGCGATGGGGTTAGCCAGGGGGCGCTGCCCATGCAGGATACGGCGATCAGCGCGGCGGCGCTGGTCGGCGCCATTGCCGAAGCCCTGGTGGGCCCGTTGTCCGACCCGTTGGCCAAAACCCAGCTGGCGGAATCCCTGACCCAATTCTGTCTGCGAGCCGTGGGGGTACCCCCGGCGCAGGCCCAGTTTATCGAGCAGCAACAGACTGCATGATTTTTTCGGGAGAGCACCAATGACCGCCAAGCACGATAACCTGAAGCCGGACCCGCTGGCCCAGACCCACGAGGTCTTCAACCAGGCCCGGGCCCTGGAAGACTACAACGCCTACGACAACGATACGGCCCTGCGTGAAGCGGTGCGCCGCCACGGAGCCGGGTGGGCAGAAGACCGCCTGTCTGCCCACGGAGCCAAAACCGGCAGCGCGGAAGTGATCGAATGGGGCTTCCTGGCCAACGAGCACAAGCCGCAGTTCTTCTCCCACGACCGTCAGGGCTATCGCGTGGACGCCGTGAAGTACCACGAAGCCTACCATCGCCTGATGACGCTGGGTCTGGAGTCCGGGATTCATTCGGCTCCCTGGACGGATCCCAGGCCGGGTGCCCATGTGGCCCGTGCGGCACAGAGCTATCTGCAAGGACAGGTGGAGGCGGGCCATGGCTGCCCGTTGACCATGACCTTTGCCTCGGTGCCCTCTATCAAGCTGACGTCCTCGCTGGCAAAGGAATGGCTGCCGAAGATTCTCAACAATGCCTATGACCCCCGTAATGTGCCGCACACGGAAAAGCAGGCGCTGACCATCGGCATGGGCATGACCGAAAAGCAGGGCGGTTCCGATGTACGCGCCAACACCACCCGGGCCTACCCGGTGGCAGCGGAAGGCCCGGGGGAAGCCTATGAACTGGTGGGCCACAAGTGGTTCACCTCGGCGCCCATGTGTGATGCCTTCCTGGTGCTGGCCCAGACCGACAGCGGCCTGAGCTGTTTCCTGGTGCCCCGCTGGCGTCCGGACGGCAGCAAGAACCCGATCCAGGTGCAGCGCCTGAAGAACAAGATGGGCAATGTCTCCAATGCCTCCTCGGAGATCGAACTGCGCGGCGCCCTGGGCTGGATGGTCGGCGAGGAAGGGCGCGGCGTACCGGCCATTATCGAGATGGTGGCCATGACCCGCTTCGATTGCATGGTGGGCTCCACCTCCGGTCAGCGCCAGGCCGTGGCTCAGGCGGTGAACCATGCCATGGGCCGCGCCGCCTTCGGCAAGACCCTGATTAATCAGCCATTGATGCGTAACGTCTTGGCGGATTTGCAACTGGAGGTAGAAGGCTCCCTGGCCATTACCATGCGCATGGGGGAGGCACTGGATAACAGTACCCTGGACCCGGCCAATGAGCATGAGAAACTGCTGTTGCGGTTAGGTCTGCCGGCGGGCAAGTACTGGATCTGCAAGCGCACCCCGTTCCATGCCTATGAAGCCATGGAGTGCCTGGGGGGGAACGGTGTCACCGAAGACTTCATTATGGCGCGCCTGTATCGCGAGGCGCCCATCAATGCCATCTGGGAAGGCTCCGGTAATGTGCAGGCCCTGGACATGTTACGGGCCCTGGCCAAGACCCCGGCGGTGCTGGAGGTGTGGTTCGCCGAGCTGGCGAAAACTGCTGGCAGTGATAGCCGTCTTGACCAGGCAGTGACGTCGCTCAAGCGGGAATTCACGGACATGGGTGAGGCGGAATACCGGGCCCGGGACATCGTCGATCGCCTGTCCCTGACCCTCCAGGCCAGCCAGCTGGTGGCGGCCGGCAATGGGGCAGTTGCCGAGGCCTTTATCGCCTCCCGTCTGGGCGAGCACGGTGATCGAAACTATGGGACGCTGCCGCGGGGGCTGGATCTGGATGAGATTCTGCGGCGGGCAAACCCTTGGACGAGCAATTAAGAGTTAATAATGAATAATTAATAACTGGCACGAGCTCAGCGCCTAAGCACCTTGCAACGCAAGAGGCCGCGTCCAGACTCTGGACGCGGCCTCTTGGCGTTCAAACCCTGAAAAGCCTGAT
>NZ_LWEJ01000281.1:0-7924 GCF_001635525.1 Alcanivorax sp. HI0007 | reverse complement strand
CAGATCCGCAAGCTCGCCAGCGAACGACACAACCCCTTTCTTGGCAGCCCAACCCCGGCCCCCCAAGATCGTGTGGCGCCTGCCGTCATGGCCACGCCCCCTTCTTCTGCCCGCCCGACTTTGAACAGCGATGATATTGATGCGGTGATCGATGAGCTGGTGGCCGAGGCCCTGCCGAAGCTGGAAAAAGCCCTGCGCCTGAAGCTGCGTGCCGCCCTGCGCAAAAAGTCGTAAGTCCTCGCTTTCCCGGATATCCCCTCAGCAGGCTCCGGCAACCGGGTTTTCCCGCAACCCGCGACGCAGCCGCCCCGCTCCGCTATAATTCGCCCTCATTTTTTACTGGTTTAGAAGCGGACTCATGGACAAGACTTATCAACCCGATCGCATCGAACAGGCCTGGTATGAAAACTGGGAAAAAGCCGGTTATTTCAAGCCGTCCGGCCAGGGTGATTCCTTTTGCATCATGATTCCGCCCCCCAATGTGACCGGCAGCCTGCACATGGGCCACGCCTTTCAGGACACCATCATGGATACCCTGGTGCGTTACCGACGCATGCAGGGTCGCAACACCCTGTGGCAGGTAGGTACCGACCATGCCGGTATCGCCACCCAGATGGTGGTGGAGCGCAAGCTGGCCGGAGAAGGCACCAACCGTCATGAGCTTGGCCGTGACAAATTCCTGGAGAAAGTCTGGGAGTGGAAAGGCGAATCCGGCGGCACCATTACCCGCCAGCTGCGCCGCATGGGCGCCAGCGTGGACTGGACCCGTGAGCGCTTCACCATGGACGAGGGCCTGTCCAACGCGGTACGCGAAGTTTTTGTCCGCCTGCACAAAGAAGGCCTGATCTATCGCGGCAAGCGGCTGGTGAACTGGGACCCGACCCTGCATACCGCCATCTCCGATCTGGAAGTGGAGAATGTGGAAGAGCAGGGCCACATGTGGCATTTCCGCTATCCGCTCTCCGATGGTTCCGGGCACCTGGTGGTGGCCACCACCCGCCCGGAAACCATGCTCGGCGATACCGCCGTGGCGGTGCACCCGGAAGATCCGCGCTACAAGGACATGATCGGCAAGACCATTCGCCTGCCGCTGGCCGAGCGTGACATCCCCATCATCGCCGACGATTACGTGGATCCGGACTTCGGCTCTGGTTGCGTGAAAATCACCCCGGCCCACGACTTCAACGATTACGAAGTGGGCAAGCGCCACGATCTGCCGATGATCAACATCCTGACCATCGACGCGGCAATGAATGACGAAGTGCCGGAGGCCTATCGCGGCCTGGACCGGGTCGATGCCCGCAAGAAGGTGGTGGATGATCTGGATGCCCTGGGTCTGTTGGAGAAAGTGGCCGACCATACCCTGCAGGTGCCCCGTGGCGACCGCTCCGGCGTGGTCATCGAACCCTACCTGACCGACCAGTGGTTCGTGGCCGTGGAAGAACTGGCCAAACCCGCCATTGCCGCCGTGGAAAACGGCGACATCCAGTTCGTGCCGAAGAACTACGAGAACATGTACTTCTCGTGGATGCGTGACCTGCAGGACTGGTGCATTTCCCGTCAGCTATGGTGGGGACACCGTATTCCCGCCTGGTATGACGCCGATGGCAATGTCTATGTGGGCCGTGATGAAGAGGAAGTCCGCGCCAACAACAATCTGGGCGACATCCCCCTGACCCAGGACGAGGACGTGCTGGACACCTGGTTCAGTTCCGCCCTGTGGACTTTCTCCACACTGGGCTGGCCGGAAGATACCGATGCCCTGCGCACCTTCCACCCCACGGATGTGCTGGTCACCGGCTTCGACATCATCTTCTTCTGGGTGGCACGGATGATCATGATGACCCTGAAGTTCACCGACCAGGTGCCCTTCAAGAAGGTCTATGTACATGGCCTGGTGCGCGACAACGACGGCCAGAAGATGTCCAAATCAAAGGGCAATGTGCTGGACCCGCTGGACATGATCGACGGCATCACCCTGGATGCGCTGGTAGAAAAGCGCACCAAAGGCCTGATGCAGCCGCAGAAAGAAAAACAGATCACCAAGCGTACCCACAAGGATTTCCCGGACGGCATCAACCCCTACGGCACCGATGCCCTGCGCTTCACCTTCCTGTCGCTGGCCTCCACCGGTCGTGATATCAAGTGGGACATGGGCCGCATTGAAGGTTACCGGAACTTCTGCAACAAGATCTGGAACGCTGCCCGCTACGTGATGATGAACACGGAAGGGGAAGATTGCGGTTTGACCGGCGAGGTGGAATTGTCACTGGCGGATCGCTGGATCATTTCCGCCCTGCAGCGCGCCGAACAGGAAGTCAGCGAAGCGCTGGACAGCTTCCGGTTCGACGTGGCCAGCCATGCCGCCTACGAGTTTATCTGGAACGAATACTGCGACTGGTACCTGGAACTGTCCAAGCCCGTGCTGTGGGGCGACGATTACTCCGAGGCCCAGAAACGCGGCACCCGCCGCACCCTGGTGACCGTGCTGGAAGCCATCCTGCGTCTGGCTCACCCGTTCATGCCTTTCATTACGGAAGAAATCTGGCAGAAGATCGGCCCCATGGCCGGCAAAACGGCTGCGGCAACGGAAGGGGATAAGCGCGACACCATCATGCTGCAAGCCTTCCCGGCCAGCGACGCCAGCAAGATTGATGAAGAAGCGGAAACGGGTGCCGAATGGGTCAAGGCCGTGATCAGCGCGGTACGCAATATCCGCGGCGAAATGGGCATCCCGCTGGGCAAGGCCCTGCCCGTCTACCTGCATAACGGCAAGGACAGCGACAAGGCCCTGCTGGATGCCAACCGTTCCTTCCTGAGCAAACTGGCAAAACTGGAATCCATCACCTGGCTCAACGCGGAAGACTCCGCGCCGGCCTCCGCCACCGCCCTGGTCGGCGATATGGAAATTCTGGTGCCCATGGCCGGGCTGATCGACAAGGATGCAGAAATCGAGCGGCTCTCGAAAGAGATCGACAAACTGCGCAAGGAAGTGGGCCGCGCCGAAGTCAAACTGAAAAATCCCAAGTTTGTGGATAAGGCGCCCCAGGCTGTCGTAGACAAGGAAAAAGCCAAACTGGACGATTACCGGTCCCAGCTGGCCAAGCTCGAAGAGCAGCTGGAAAAAATCAAATATCTGTAAGGCATAACGGAAGCCGCTATGGATGACCCTCGCCGTGCCCGCATCCTTATCTGCGCCCAGGAAGTCTTCGCCAGCGAAGGCTTCCGTAGCGCAGAGGTCAAGACCATTGCCGTGCAGGCGGGGGTCGGCAAGGCCACCATCTACAAATTCTTTCCGTCCAAGGAGTCCCTGCTACTCACCATCGTGGAGGAAAACCTTAACACCATCCGCGATATCATTTTCGCTGACCTGATGGCCAGCATTCCCCCGCTGGAGCGGCTGGAAAATCTCTGCCGCAACGTGGCCCGCTATCTGGAGCAGAATCAGAATTTTTCCCGGGTGCTGATCCAGGAAGCCGGGGATTTCATGGGCGATATTCAGCGCCAGTACCTGGCGCTGATGGAACAGAACCTGCCCGTGGCGGATGCGTTCTTCAAGGAGCTGCGCAAGGACGGCTACTTTGTCGCCTTGCCAACCCGCGATACCATCTTGATGATGGTGAATCTGGTGGTGGGCACCACCTATACGTGGGCGCTCACCGGCGAAGGCAGCCTCGAACAACAAGCCGTAGACTACATGAAGGTGTTAATCCGCGGCCTCAAATAGGACGAGACCATGCGCATTCTGATTGCCCTGGCAGCATTGCTGTCATTTTCCCTGGCTCACGCGGCCTCCCTCGACGACATTCTTTCCGCGCCCCACCGCAGTAGTGAAGAAAAGGCGCGTGATCAATATCGCCACCCGGTACAAACCCTGAATTTTTTCGAGGTGAAAAAAGACATGACGGTGGTGGAAATCTGGCCCGGCGCCAAAGGCTGGTACACCGCGATACTTGCCCCCTATCTGCGCGAGGAAGGCACTTTTTATGCCGCCCAGTTTCCCCCGGATAGCGACATCGACTTCTATACCCGCGCATTGACCCTGTTCAAGGCGAATCTGGCCAAGCATCCCGCGTTATACGACCGGACCCGCATCACCCACCTTTATCCCCCTGCCTACAGCGACATTGCCCCCGCAAATACCGTGGACCGGGTGCTTAGTTTCCGCAATGTCCACAACTGGGCCAAGGCAGGCAAGGCGGAAGCCGTGTTTGCCAGCTTCTTCAAGGCTCTGAAACCGGGAGGGATTCTGGGGGTTGTTGAACACCGTGCGCCAGAAGGGCGCTCGCTGGATGCCCAGATCGAAAGCGGGTACATGACCGAAAGCTATGTGATTGCTCAGGCAGAAAAAGCCGGTTTTCGTCTCGCAGAACAATCGGAAATCAATGCCAATCCCCGGGACAGTGCAGACCACCCCGCCGGCGTCTGGACGCTTCCTCCCTCACTGCGGCTTGGCGATAAAGACAGGGAAAAATATCTGGCGATCGGAGAAAGTGATCGCATGACATTGAAGTTCGTGAAGCCGGAATAAGCCCGGCACACCATCACTCACTCAGGATGGAGTCCGCTCCAGCATACCCGGGGTGACCTCACCGAGGACCAGGGATTCGGCGATGCCGATGGCAACCTTCTTGCACAGGTCCAGCCGCTGCTGGGAGAAGCCACCGTCTTCGAAGATATAAAGGGAATAGTTTTCCAGCATCCACAACATGGTGCGGAACACCAGGGGCTCATAGTCCTTGCCGGTGTAACGGCTAATCTGGGCGGTGAGGACTTCGGAGGCAATATCCTGGGCCCGGACCCGGTGCGGTGCCAGCGCCGAGGCTGAGGAGCGTGCCTCTTCCATCATCAGTTTGATGATCGGGCCCATGCTGACGTGGTAGTCGAAATACACCTGGGTGGTATTCCGGATAATATCCCGGGCAGACGACGCCTGCTTCACCTCCTTGTGGAAGTGAAGCAACATGTTGTCCACGAAAATGCGATAGATGCTTTCCAGCACATCCATCTTGTTGCGGAAGTATTTGTAGAAGGTGCGCCGGGACACATCAGAGGCATCCAGCAGGTGCTGCACTGTGGTTCGCTGCAGGCCACGCTGGGCAAACACCTGCATGGAGTGGATCAGAATTTCCGAACGGGCCTGTGAGCGCTGACCGCCCTCCTCCCGCGCGTGCACTTCCAATACCTGATTCACCACCTGGCGGATCGCATCAATGTCACTGCTTGAATTCTGCACCTGACAAATACCCCTAGGAATGTATACTTGGTCGCTAGCTTAACTAACGGTTACAGCAGAGTAAACATCGAGTTTATCTTATGCCATGACCGTTCCGCTCACGACTTTACCCGGGGCCCATCGCTTCCAGATCTTCTCGTGGAAATGGTACGCCACGGTATTCACACAGGGCTCAACCAGGGCCGTCGCCCCACCAATCCGCCAATCCCCGGTCATTGCCCAGACGACCAGAAATGCCACGGCAATATGCATCGCACCGAAACTGAATGTCTTGATCATTGGCCACCTCCTTGGCATTTATAATTACAAAGGCCAGATCAATAGCAAAATTCGATTATTCAATATCCCCAATAGCAGATAGCAATCATTCTCAACAAAGACTCGCAAGCGTTAACAGTTGTAAAGTTCGCACCCCTGTCACACCCTCGCGATTGCTCGCCAGGGCCTGCTGCAGGTATCAAGTACACTTGCTTCCGCATTCACTGAATTAGGAAACCCTGACTGTGTCCACGAAAAGCCTGCTTATCCTGCACGGTAAACAAGCCACCAACGAGGAACTCCGCGAAGCTGTAATGGCGTGGAGAGACAAGGGTCACGACCTTGCCGTACGTGTCACCTGGGAAGGCGGTGACGCGGAACGCTACGTCGAAGAAGCCCTGTCTTTGGGCTACACCACGCTTATTGCCGGTGGCGGCGACGGCTCTGTCAGGGATATTGTTCATGCAATGATGACCAGTGGGCGCGATGACCTTGCCCTGGCCATTTTGCCGCTGGGCACCGCCAACGACTTCGCCACCGCTGCCGGCACCCCGGAAAGCATTTCCGAAGCCATCGCGTTACTCGATGCCCCCGCCACTGACTGTGACGTCATTCAGGTCAATGATCACTATTTTCTGAACATGGCCACTGGCGGCTTTGGTACCGAGGTCACCACCCAAACCTCCGAGGATCTCAAGAACATGCTCGGCGGCGCCGCGTACCTGCTCACCGGTCTTACCCGCTTTTCAGAGATTCAGGCCGCCGAAGGCAGCTTCAGTGGTGACGACTTCGAATGGCAAGGGGAATTCCTTGCCCTCGGACTGGGAAATGGCCGACAAGCGGGCGGTGGGCAGCGGCTGTGCCCCGATGCTCTGATCAACGATGGACTACTGGATGTTGCCATTCTTCCCGCGCAGATGGATTTACTGGCAGGCGTGCGAGAACTGTTTGATAGCGAAGCCCGTCAGGACCCCAAGCAGGAAGGCCTGTTCGTTCGCAGCCGGCTGGCTTCACTGCAGATCAGAACGCCCCACCCCATGAACCTGAATCTGGATGGAGAGCCCATCCAGAGCACAGAGTTCAACATCCGGGTCATTCGTAATCGACTCAAGCTTCATCTGCCACCGGACAGTGCGTTACTGGGCTGAGGGCTCTGACCAGTCGGCACATTGCTGGATGAAGGTTCTGACAGCCCGTCGACGCCCATCAAGCTTGTGTCCAAACAGCGGAAAGTGTTTCCACACTGCCTGGTCACGCACCCCGTAGCGTCTCGTGGCTACCGCGACGACCATCATGCCGGTTCGAATAACGCCCATCTCGCAATGCACCAGGCAGCGGCTTTCGCTTCGATCCAGCTCCCTCATCAGTGCCTGAATCTGCGCTTCCGTAGGCGGGGTATCCTGGGCCATGGGAATATTCACCAGCCTGAGCCCGTGCCGGGCGCAATACTGGCTTTGCCGCTGATACCAGTCCCCCTTGCCGTATTCTGATTCCAGACGCAGGTTGATAATGGTGTTCACACCCAGCACGCGATGCATCACTCGCAATGCAATCGGCCCCAGAGTGCCACTGCGATAGAGTTTGCCCACCTCCACCGTTCTAAAGTGGTACATCAGTTTGCGGTAGCGGTAGATCAGTAAAGCGATCGCCATGGTGATCAATATGATGTTCAGCAGCATGGTCTTGGCTCATTGCTTGTGATGAAGCATTGAGACTGCAGGCTTGCCGAGTAAGGGGGATGACGGCGGGGTGGCGGTTTGGTTACAGGTGCGAGGCCCGGGGTGGGCACTGATTCGTTGGAGCCATGCTTGCATGGCGAGGGGTAGTTTTCCGCTTCTGGGTTCTAGGTTGGAGTTTGAGGCTTGGCGGGGCGTGATGACCTACAGTGTGTGACGAGCATGCTCGCCATCCCTTCGGGACCAAGCTGGCTCGGTCTCCCTTGAGGGGATGGCAGCGCGAGCGCTGCGAGGTAGGGAGAGTGGATCACCGTGATCCTGAATAAAACAAAAAACCCCCGACACTTTCGTGACGGGGGTTTTCTGTTTTATTTAAGAGCCTGACGATGACCTACTCTCACATGGGGAGACCCCACACTACCATCGGCGATATGTCGTTTCACTTCTGAGTTCGGCATGGGATCAGGTGGTTCCAACACTCTATGGTCGTCAGGCAAACTGGTTTAGCTATCCACGCGGGCATCGCTAAATTAGGTTGCCTTACCGGTGTACTACACTGCTCACCGGCAAAGCCAAATGGGAACGAGAAGTTTGCTAGTCAATGCTGCAAGCGTCCAATCTCTGACACCGTCTCTTTGCGGTCCTAGCTCTTGGAGCCGAAGACTGCTTTGGTGTTATATAGTCAAGCCTCACGGGCAATTAGTACTGGTTAGCTTCACGCCTTACAACGCTTCCACACCCAGCCTATCAACGT
>NZ_LWEJ01000280.1:0-4425 GCF_001635525.1 Alcanivorax sp. HI0007 | reverse complement strand
CATGCTGTTGGTGGATTACAAACTGGAATTTGGCGTGTTTAATGGTGAGGTGCTGCTGGGCGATGAGTTCAGCCCGGACGGCTGCCGCTTGTGGGACAAGGACAGCCGGGAAAAGCTGGATAAAGACCGTTTCCGCCAGGGCCTGGGTGGCGTGGTGGAAGCCTATGAAGAAGTGGGACGCCGATTGGGGATGCAGTTTCAGTACTGATTCACGGCGTGCCGGTACAACTACACACTGAAGAATAATAAGGAGCAACTATGAAATCCGTAATGCGTCTGGCGGTGGTGGGCTTGCTGGCTGCCACTCTCAGTGGCTGTTTCCTGACCAAACTGGCCACCACTCCCATGCGACTGGTCGGCGCCGCCGGCTCTGTGGTGGGTGCGGTGCTGTCCATTATTCCGGTGGCCGGGAATGCCGCTGATGAAGCCCTGGAAAAGGTGGATGGCGCCATCGATACCACGGCGGACAATATCGACAAGATTCCTCTGTAACAGGCGTCCTTTGGCCCTGCGGAGGCGGGGCCAGGGATTTCCGGGCTTGTAATCCCCGGGGCGGTTGTGAAAAATACAGACTCCCCGGCCCGCTTGCGGCCTGACCAGGCGTGAAAGCCCTGGCGACATAACAACAATAACCGGAGTTCGCCATGCACCGCTGGCTACTTTCCTTCCTTATGCTTATGCCTTTGCCGGCTGTGGCAGATGATCTGCTGATAGGCCTGGGTTACCTGAATGGTCTCGCCGGGGTGAACCTGGAGTGGGCCACCGAGCACAACAGCTTCTACGCCATGCCTGCCATGTATCTGGACTCCGGTGGCTTCGACACCGATGAGCCTCGCTGGGTGGCTGGCTGGCGCCGTAAAATGGAGCGGGGCCTGATGTCCGAGAGTGGCTTCTTCACCGGCCTGATGGCAGGGGACCTGGGCGGTGAGCGTCATTATGAACGCCTGGGTGTTGGTGTGGAGCTGGGCCATCAATGGGTGAAGCCCTATTCCCGCTGGACCGTGAGTGCCGGGGTGGGCGCTATCGAAGCCCTGGACTGCGACGAATACAAAGCGGCGATTCGTTGTGATACGCAAGAAGAGCGCGACAATAACGACCTGGATGTAGAGCCGGTGGTCGTGCTCGGTATCAGCTTCAGTTTGCGCCGCTGATTCCCCAATCCTTCCGTGTTCCTGCGCAAGTGTCTGTGGCGGTTGAAGAAAGCGCCACGGGCACTTGCTTTCTTGTGTTTGCCCTGATCTGAAGCAAAAGTTTTGCACAGCGTTTAACCGTTTTTCACACCTTGTGTGAATGTTCTTGGCTAACTCGTTGATTTGCAGTGGATGATTGTTAAGTTGCTGTTTTTAAAGGTTTTAATAAAACGGCCATTTTTTCATCATTCTGGGGGAAGGGCAGGCATCATGGGTGCTGGCGGCAGTTCCTGACAGTCTATGCACAAAGTTATCCACAGATGTTGTGAGTAACTTTTCGGGGCCGATGTTGGACAACGGAAGGCCGCTAGACGGTGTACACACCGCCGCCTTGCTGATGGAGGCGGCAAGCCGGTCGTCGCGCTCAGCGCTTCAGCATCGGCAGGGGCCGCCAGGGTTGGCTGAGGAGTTGCTGGCCGCTGAGTTTGAGCAGCAGACGATGGAAGCCGGCGTTGGGGAAAGCGTGTTTGATGAGCCGGACCCGGGCCATGGGGACGCCGAAACGCATGACGCCCAGACTCACATCGATCCAGTCTGCGCGACGGAACACTTCGACCAGGTTATTGCGGTCCTTGTCGTAGCGGCTGATCTTGTGGTGATTGAGGATCATGGCCCGGACCAGGGTACGGCAATGGCCCAGCTGGTGTTCCTCCAGGTAGTGTTCTGCCAGGCGGGCTGAGGGCTGCAGGTAATCGAAGGTGCCGGCCAGCCAGATGCCGGCATCATGAAAAAAAGCGGCAATTTCCAGGGCTTCCCATTCCTGCGGGTCCAGTGTTTTTTGCGCCGCCACAAGATTGATCAAACGGTAAACGTGGTTCCGATAGGGGGTCTGTTGCTTGCCAAAGCGTTCCGAGTATTGATCGAACAGTGCATCTAGGCGCGGCAATTGCGTAATCAGGTCTTGGGGCATCCTGTCTACCTGGTGGTCTTCAAGGGGCGCATCTTAACGTCACGATAAGACACCATGTCACTTCATACTGGCCAGTAGTGTGAATGAAATCCAGTGGGCACCGGTAAAAACTGGGACCCCGGACACACCTTCAGGGCATCGTGATATTGGCTTTACGGTGTAGACAGTGCCGGTGGTGAGCAAAATTGTAAGCAATCGATTTCCGGTGCTTGGTAGTCAGTCTTCCTTGTACTATAGTCGGACAAGAATTTTGGGATTGTTCAACAAGCCTGGGGCCGCAGTACCACTGTCTGATCCCGCCGTCGGCAGGCTTCAATACGGCTGCCTGCGGGCTGAGACAATCCCCACAAGGAGTGCCCGTGAGCTTCAAAGCCAAAGAAAGCCTCTCTGAGCAGATAGCCCAGCATCTTGCCAAGCAGATTATTCATGGTGACATGCTGGCTGGCGATCGTATCCAGGAGCTGCGTGTCGCCGGTGAGCTGGATGTGAGTCGCGGTTCTGTCCGCGAGGCGCTGCTGATCCTGCAGCGCCGCCAGCTGATCGATATCCTGCCGCGCCGGGGCGCCGTAGTGAAGGAGATGTCTGAAGCCCATGTGCGCAGCCTCTACGAGGTGATGCAGGTATTGCTGGGGTTGGTGATTCGCAAGGCCATCAAGGTGGTACGCGAAGAAGACCTGGATGCGTTTATTGAGCTGGTTCACGGTTTGCAGGTGGCCGCGGAGGATCGGGATCTGGATGCGTTCTTTGTGCTCAGTTTCCAGTTTCTCGAGCATGCCTACCCGTTCGCCCGCAATGTGTTTGTGGAAGACATCCTGATCAATATGCAGCCGGCCATGCAGCGGGCCTATTTCATGGCTTTGCACCTGGAGGCCGATGAGGTGAAGGAATGCCTGTCGTTCTTCAAGGCCCTGGTGGAAACCATCTTCCGCCGTGATGTACGCTCGGCCCTGGAAATCATTCGGGAGTTTGCCGAGCACCAGTCCGAACTGGTGGAGGAATCCATTACCCGGGCCCGCCAGATCGAAACCGCCTGGGGCTCGCGCCGGCGTAAATAAATTCCCCCTTGCCCTGTGCCGCCAAGCTGCATAGAATTGCCACCCTCTTCAGGGAGCTGGCCGGGTCAGTAACCCCATCAACCTGAAGATCGCCATAGAACCGTAGCTCAGTTGGTTAGAGCGCCGCCTTGACATGGCGGAGGTCGGCGGTTCGAATCCGCCCGGTTCTACCAAGATTCAGAAAAAGGGTTTGTCGCAGTGATGCGGCAAACCCTTTTTTCGTTTGGCCCCTTTTTCACGCTGCCCTGTAGAATACCTGACACTCTGGAGCCGACGAGAAAGTTGGGATGCCTGACATTGATTATCTCGGGGCTGCCCGCCCGGCCCTGATTCTTTACCTGCCGCATCGGCCGAACGGTCTTGCCTGGTTGCAGCAACGCCCTGACGCTACTGAACTGGTGGCGGCCAATTCCAACCACTGGCGCAAGATCGTGAACCTGCTCGCCAAGTTGGCCAGCCCGGTGGCGGAGGACTGGCGGCATTTTCGGGATGAATGTCTGTTCCAGAACTCCGCACTTTGTTTTGTGCCGACAATGTCCGACAAGGAATGCTGGCACTGGATTGGAGGCAGGGACAATCTGCAGCGTTTTGCCGGCTTGCAGCACAATGCCTGTCCGCTGGCCGGTGCTCCCGGGGTTTCCGTGGACACGGAGCGCCGCTTGCTACTAACCCCTTACCCTGACTATCGCCAGCTTAGCAACGCGTTGCTGGAAAAGGTGCGTCTTTGTCTTGAGGAGCAGGGCTTCTATGGCGGGGTTTGCCCATGACGCGGCCGTATTTTCTTGGCTGCCCGCAGTGGCAGCACCCCGGCTGGAATGGTCGTCTGCCTGCCGGCGAGAGTCCTCTGGAACGCTATAGTCGGGTCTTCAATAGTGTCGAGGGCAATACCTCCTTCTACGCCACCCCGTCACGCAAGCAATGTGAACAATGGCGGGCTCAGGTGCCGGAGGATTTCCGGTTCCTGTTCAAGTTTCCACGGCAGATCACGCATGACCGTCTGCTAAAGGGGGTTGATAGGCAGGCGCGGGCATTTCTGGATGTGCTGGCTCCGCTGGCGGATGTGCTCGGGCCGTTCTTGCTACAGCTTCCCGCAGCTTTCGGGCCGGAGCGATTGGAGGATTTGTGGCGCTTTGTGGAGGCGCTGCCGGCACCGTTCGCTTGCACGGTAGAAGTGCGTCACCGGGATTTCTTCGCCAAGGGCGAGGCGGAGAGGGCGCTCAATCGCGGCCTGCGCGAGCGCAATCTGGCCNAGAAATCCCGGTGACGCACT
>NZ_LWEJ01000279.1:0-2508 GCF_001635525.1 Alcanivorax sp. HI0007 | reverse complement strand
GACTGTGGCCGGCCAGGGGAATGGTGCCACCCTCGAACATCAGTCCCTGCTCTTCCCAGTCTGAGACACCGTAGCCCTGGGGGATGCTGCGGCTGTTGGCAAGATCCCGGTCCGGGAACAGGGCATTGACCACGCCCGCCGGATGCAGCGTCAGGTGGCGACCCAGATGAGGGTTGCGGACTCCCTGTTGTCGCAGGAACAGGGGGGTGAACAGGCTGCCCATGGCAACAATGGTTTGCTGGCAGGTCAGGCTCAGGTTGATCGGGCGACCGTCAGCATTTTCCCCGCGGGCGATGACGCCGGTAATGCGGTTACCTTGTCGCTGCAGTCGCTCGGCCCGGAAACCGCTGAACAAGAAGGCTCCCCGTTCCAGTGCGCGCGGAATGTAGCTCACATTGGTGGACTGTTTGGCGTCCGTGGGACACCCAAACTGACACAGTCCCTGGCCGTCACAGCCCTGGGCGTTGCGCATCAGCGGCTGGCGCTGCAAGAAGCCGTTGGCGGCGGCGCCCCGGTCGATAAGGTCGCCGATGGGGCCGACGGTCTCTGTGGTGGCTTGCTGCACACTGAGCATGCGCTCCACGCCCTCGAACCAGGGAGCCATGGCCTGTTCGGTGAAGGCCTCCAGTCCCTGCTCTCGCCAGCGCTGCAGCACCGACGGCGGCGTGCGCATGCAGGTGCCGGAATTGATGGTCGTGGTACCGCCCACATTGCACCCCACCGGTACCGGGATGATGGCGTTGCCGGTGGCCACGGTTGCTCCCCAGCTGCGGTAGAGTTTGGGGATCACCTCGGTGAGTTTGCCGGTGAAGTGGCTGCGATCGTAATACTGGCCTTCCTCGATGATCACCACGGCCAGGCCACGACAGGCCAGTTCATAGGCTGCTGCCGCGCCGCCGGCACCGCTGCCCAGAATCACCACGTCTGCTTCCAGGGTCATATCCTCGTCGCAATCCCGGGCGGCGGTGATCTGCTGTTGCCAGCGGAAGGTCTCGACCTGGGCGGGCAGTTGCACGGGTTGTCGGCAGCCGGTGGCCTGTTCCACCTGCTCATCCAGCACATAGGCGGCCTTGAAGGGCAGGGCCAGCAGGCGCAGCAGCTTGCCGGACACCGGAGTGGTGGCCAATTTGTCGAGAAAACGCTGTTGCTGTGTCGGCCTGGCACGATGAAAGGCGCGGCCACGCACCAGACGGTGACGATTGTCGAGCCACAGCAAACCGGCTTTCAGGCTGCGTTGCAGGCCTGTCTGGTTGGCCAGTTGCGCATCCATCCTGCTCAGCAGGACATCGGTATCTGCTGCCGGCAAGCGCTTTCCGGCCGGAAACAAGGCACGGCAGAGGGCGATGGCAGTGGGGTCTTGGCGAAGAGTGAAAGGTTCCATGACTTCAGTGTAGTGCGCACGGAGCGTGGCGCTTGTCTTCACTGACAGCTAGCCGTTGCGGCCAGGGACAAAAACCTTGATGTCGATCAAGGCAGAGGAGGGCAAGAGGAGAGAGGATAGCAGCGGGATATGATCCCGCTGCGTATGCTTCCGGTTGTCTCCGGAAACTCTTTGGCCCCGGTCTCCGGGGCCCTTCTTTTGGTGCTGCAATCTGCCCGCCAGCGGTAGGGAAATTGCCCCTGTTACCAGTGAATACCCTTGAACAACCGGGAGAAAGCCGCCTGTTCGCGGCGGATCTTCTTCGGCGAGCTTTCCTTGTCGCCCAGGGCTGCGGAGGAATCCGAGAACAGCTTGTAACCGGTATTCATGATGGTCTCGGTAACCTTGGGCGTCAGGAAGTGCATCACCTGACCCATGACGCCCAGATTGGTGGCAATGCGTTTGGGTTGGCGCACGATGGCATCGCAGATCATGTCCGCTGCCTGGGCCGGGCTAATGGTTGGCACATGATTATAGATCTTGGTGGGCGCAATCATCGGGGTACGCACCAGCGGCATGTTGATGGTGGTGAAACGAATGCCCTCGTGAGCGAGCTCACTGGAGGCACACCGCGTGAATGCATCCAGTGCGGCTTTCGAGGCCACATAGGCGGAGAAGCGAGGCGCATTGGTCAGCACCCCGATGCTGGAAATATTGATCACGTGGCCGCCGCCACGCTCGATCATCCCCGGCATCAATTGCATGATCAGCCGCAGCGCGCCGAAATAGTTGAGCTGCATGGTGCGCTCATAATCGTGGAAGCGATCAAAGGAATGCACCACGGAACGGCGAATGGAGCGACCGGCGTTGTTGACCAGCACATCCACATGGCCGTGGTCGGCAATCACCTGCTGAATCAGATCATCCACACTGTTCAGGTCCGACACGTCGCAGCTATAGGCCTGGGCGGTGCCGCCCAGCTGATCGATTTCATGCAGGGTCTCTTCCAGCTTTTCTGCGGTACGGGCGATCACCAGCACGGTGGCTCCGGCCCGCGCCAGCTTCAATGCTGTCGCCTTACCGATGCCGGAGGTGGCGCCGGTTACCATCACGACCTTGCCGTCCACCCGTTCGGGCAGGGTGGGCAG
>NZ_LWEJ01000278.1:0-16726 GCF_001635525.1 Alcanivorax sp. HI0007 | reverse complement strand
TTTTGACCCCGGTGGCCTTCATCGCTGCCGCATAGTCGTCACCAAAACCCATATCCTCGGCGATTCGCCGCTGGGTGCCGGATACCAAGCTGCCGTATCGGTTCAGGTCGTAGCTGGCCGCATCGCCAAAAGTGGATTTTCCGCCCCTGGCTGCATTGAGCTCCTTGCGCAATCCACTGATGGCGCTCCATGTCTTGGGCTTGTCTACATAGGCAATGCCACCTGCGCCGTCATCCTGCTTTTGCATGAAGCGACCCACTAGGCGTCGCTCCATCGGAGACAGCTCCGCCATATCGCCGCCCACCTCTTCAATGCGAGACCGCAGCGCGTTTGTGATTGGCGTCACATCCACAGGGGTACTGGGGGCTATGGCATCTTCAACCTTGGTGTAAAGCTGGCTCTCAATCTTCCCGGCCCGGTTGATCTTTTCGGCCAGCCCCTCTTCTACTCGGGCATTCACGGTGCCAATGTCTTCTGCGTCTGCTGCCCGGGACACCTCGTCTGCGCGCCGGGAAAGATCCTCCATGAACTGGCGGTATCGCTGGGAAAGCTCAGAGCCAGGAACAGACCGGGCGGTGCCGGCAAGCTCCCTGAATGCTTGATTGCCTGACAGAACTTCGGGAGGAACAGATTCCGCCGGGATGCCTACTTGCTCAAAAGCTCCGACCACCTCACGCTGGGGACGCACCTCTTCTGCGATTGATTGTGCTGCCCTGTCAGATCTCCCCTTGCGCCCCATCCCTTCTTTGGATGCTTTTTCAATGGCCTTGGCAATTCCTTCTACTTGCGCAGGCTCTCGAACCGGGGGTGCCTTCATCGAAGGCTTGGCCCTTCCCGCCGGAGAAAGGAGACCAACCGCGTCAGGCATTGCCGAGCCCAGCGCATAAAGTCTTGCTGCCTCTTCCGTTCCGGGCTGGATGCCGACGAGGCGCCCCATTTCTTCTGCCCCGGTGCCCATTAGATTCTGCAGCCCCTCCCAGACCGGGCCAATCTTGCCTAATGCCTCCAGACCAGCTTGGCCGGCCTCTGTCCTGGGCCGATAAGAAAGCGCCTGTGACGTTTCCTCTACAGCCTCAGTCCCGGCTTCTGCTCCACCTGATGCGGTTTCATAGATGCCACGAAGTCCGCCAGCTATCTGTCCGCCAACCCCGCTCACAATGGAGCCAATCATGTCTGCCGCCACCATTGGCGGCATATTCCGAACAGCTCTTACCCATTCTGGCGCTTCTTCGTCTTCGCGGGGCGACGGCGAAGCAGCAGAAGTCTCTGCCTGAGTCTGGATCGGCGCGAAATCAGTCTCGGTCGCAATGCCCGCGCTGATTGCCTTGCGCATGATCTCTTCCTTGGGGGTGCCTTCCGGCACGCCCTGGATCACTTTCCCGTTGGGCAGCTCAACATCCATTACAGTTCATCCCATTTTACGGTTTTCGCAGCATCCCGCCCTTTGCCACCTTCCCCAAGGCGCTCCCGCTCTCCCTGCATGGCCTCTTCAGCGCGCGCTCGAAGGGCCCTTTTTTGCTTAATGGTTGCCTGAGAATCCCCGGGCACGTAGAAGTAAGTGGCAAACTCGCTGTTCATTTCTTCTGGAGGAATGGCGGCGCCTGACTCTTTCCGGAGTTTTGCGCGGATCCACTCGCTTGCTGTGGCCTTGTACTGCTGGTAGTCATCACCAACCAGGAAATTCCCGCCCGGGAACTGCTCCAGAATGGAGTCGCCTGCAGTCGGGTTAAACCCTCCCTCTTCCATGCTTTGAATGTCAGACGTGGCCCCAAGCATGCGCTGATAATAAGTATCGGCGGTTCTCTCGGATTGGGTAACGTCCTTCTGGAGAGCAACACGCTCAATCGCTTCCTGTGCCGGGATTTCTTCTTTCCGAGCAAGGGCGCGAGCCTGGATTTCGAGGCGCTTTCCTTCTCCAGAGTCGCCAAATGCCCCGGAGAATTCATCCGCAGGGATTGCCCCACCGGTTCCCACGTTCACGGTGGTACCCCCGGACTTCTCCAGCATCTTGCGCGCGGCCGCCTGGAATTCAGGTGTCCCGGGCTTGTAGCCGGCTGCCACCAGCTTCCTTGTGAAGCTGTCCGGCTTCTCATTGCCAAACATGGCCTGGTACCCCTTCGGGTCCATCGATGCATAGGCCATTTTGATATTGTTCAGGCTGGCTTCCGGGTTTTCACGGTATGTCTGCCATTCACGTACGGTGTCGGAGGGGTCGCCGCCTGCCTCTGCCACCTGCCGTACACGGTCTTCAAAAACCGCGTTGGCGTCTTCGCCAGACAGCACGCGCCGCATCCCTTGCAGCATATTTTGCTTGGTCGCCTCGGAGCGAAAATTGTAAGCGCGCTCCAGCCCCTGGCTCAGCTCCGGATACTCAAGCGCAACCTTGGCCATGGCATTGGGGTCGCCGCTCTCATATGCAGCTTTTGCTGCTTCGCCGCCGGCCTGCAATCGTGCCCTCATTTCCTCTTCTTTCTTGCGCTGCTGGTTGAGCTGGCCATATTGCTGGAGGGCCTGACCCAATCCGGAAAGGCCACCTGAAAAGTTATTGCCAGGGGCAACATAGAATTCGTTCGGCATTAGTGGACTCCCAACTTGCTGTAATCGACCAGCAGATACTCGCCATCTGTAAGAATGGCATCCGGGTGATCGTCAATGACTTCATGGGCCATGACGCCCTGCATCTTGCCGGACAGGCCCAGCTGTTCGGCTTCATCGCTCCAGGTCCATTCGTACCAATTGAGCCCGTTTCTCTGACCCAGAGGCTGAATATCACGCTTGAGCCGAACGTCAGAGAAAGCTGCAACAGCGCCAAGCCCCAGACCGCCAAGGCTGAACAGATTGTTTGTGGCATTCTGCTCTGCCGCTGCTCTTGCGTTGGCGGCTGCTATCTGGCCCTGGCCAATGGTTTGCCCGATTCCTGCAATCTGCTGGGCGATCTGGTTCGCGTTGGAGTCCAGGCCGGCCAGCCCCTGAATGCCGCTGAGCTGCTCGTTATAGGAAGACAGAAGGGCCCGATTCTGCAGCTGTTCTGCGTTGTCAGCCAGCGCCTGCTGGACATTCCCGGAGCGAAGCCCGCCAGTGGCGCCAGCGTTGCGCAAAATGGCATCTTCGGACGCATCAAGTCCGCCCATGATTGCCCCATAGAGCGGAGAAGCCTTGGCTGCATCAATTAGTGCCTGCTGGCTTCCCTCGCCTCCCTCCAGGCCATACAGGCCTCCTAAAGTGATCAGCGCGCCTTCGCGGAACTGCTGAGGGATCTCTTCACGCTCTTTAAGGTAGTCCAGCGCTTCGCGCTGAGACTGTGCCTGGATTTGCGCTGCGTTGGTCGCTGCACGGGAGGCGTCTTTTCCGGCGCCGGCGCCGGAAATGCTGTCGCCATCAATCAGGCCCAGGGAGCCAACCTCTACAATATCGCCAACTGCTCCGCCCATTACGCGCACCTCATATAAATTTCCATGTCGCCGCTTGTGGCCAAGTGTTGGAACCCAAGCTTCTTAATTAAGCGGCAAACGCTTCTCCGCTTCACCTGCGCAAAGACCATCCGGCACCAGTCAAAAAGCCAGAGCAAGAACCAGAAAAACCGCTCGATGGCCTCTTTGATATACCTCAGCCCTGCTTTGTCGCTGGCAAAATGGCAGCTGGCTGCATCGCCGCGGCGGCATACAGAAAACAGGATCTTCCCAGGGCAGCATGCGCAACGGAAAACCAGGTGGTTTTCGTCTGCATAAAGCCCCATCAGGTCGCCCTGGTAGGGCACAAAATCAGCTTCCGCCGTCATACTGGGTCACCGTTGCCACGCGGTTTACGCCGGCCGCACTTGCCTGCGCAACCAGGCTGCGGCCCTGTTCGTACCCCTGTCCAATCACCTCGATCACCGACACACTCCCCCCGGGGGCGATGCGATATATCGCCACCTGCTCACCGCTGGCCGATGTTGCGTCCGGGCTTTCCCAGATGGTCACAGTGATATTGGTTGTGGTGGATGTGTTGTGAAGGGAAAAGGCCGTGACAGAAACGCGCTCCACCGGGTCCGCAGGCTCCAAAAGCACGGTATCGCTGGTGCCAACAGTGATGACCTCCAGCCCTACATTTGAACGAATCGACATGCCTGCTCCTTACTGGGCCGCGAAAACCCGGTTTATTTGGTATTCAATGTCCCAAAAATCCACATCACCACCCGAGAGGGATTCCAGCTCAACCGTGCCGCCATTAGCCAGAAAGGTATCCAGTGAATAAAAGGGGATCACAATAGAGAACGGGTGCGGGGTGGAGCTTCCCTTGGGGAAGGTCAGCGTCTCCTTGAATCGCTCACCTATGCTTCCTCCCAGATCGACACGAAACTCCACCACCGGAAGCGCCCCGCTGTACTCAGCCTGGAGCCGAACGGTCAGGATGTAGTAGTCGCCCACGTTGGCCGGCCGGATTTTGGTGCCGTCATAAAAGGGCGCCACATTTGGCGGCATAAAGGCGATGATGTTGTCGCCGGCATCATTCGGGAGCGCTGCCGCTGTGCCACCGGTAAGCGTCCACGGCGAGCCAGAGGTGTACGTGGTATCACGATAAACACCCCAGCCGTGCGCCCTCTCGATTCGTGCCAGTCTGGCAGAGGTGCTGGCCAGCATGCTGCGCAACGAATCCAGCTCATTGTCTGTGTCGTTGCATTGGTCTTTGTTCTGGCAAATCAGGGCGCGGATTCTGGCCATTCCAACCTGAGAGCCTGAAACCACTTGCTCCAGGTCAATGTGCCGGGCGTATAGCTGGTTGAGTCGCGCTGCCGCGAATCCTGCTTTTGCGGCCTGATCTGCCAGACTGCTTTGGTCGTCCGCATCCGCCACCTGCAGCTCTGTCAGAGCGTTGGCGTAATCGATCAGACGCTGGATGATGTTCAGATAGTCCTGAACCATAGGATCAGGCCAGCCGGTCAGGGCCTTCACCTCTGCCGCTGACAGCGACATGCTCAGGCCAATCGGATCAACCATAGCTGATGTATCCCCGGCTGAAAGCCATCCTCGACGTGGTCGCGCCCCGCAGTTTTATGCCGACATAATCCTCAACGTACCCCAGGCGGCGAACCTCAAACCGCTTGTTGTAATCCGTAGGGCCACCGTAAAGCTCGGTCCACTCACGGCCCCAGGTCACGCCGTTGTAGGTCAGGGACACAAAAACCGTGGCATCGTCCGAACCGGTGTAGCCTGGGATGGTTTCAATATCCAGCTTGTCGATGGACTGCTGCTTGAGGTAGAGGAAAGGGGTGTAAAGCAGCCACTCCACAATCTCCCCGTACTGGGTAGCAACCGTGTCATCCAGGATGCCCAGCACGCTGGTGAGACGGTCGCCAAATACCCAGCTCCCGATATTGTTGTCAAATACACCGAACCGGGCGCGCCATGGCGCATCCCCGGAAACGTCCGTTTTGTAGATGGACCATGCGGATTCCAGTCCGGCGGCCTGGGCAATCGTCTGATTGAAAACCAAGGTTTCATTGGGCAGATGAACCACTACCATGGTGGTGCCGTTGTCTTCGAAGGATTCCAGCACGGCATCGCGCAGGTCTGCCTCATCGTAGGCGTTCAGCACCTTGTCTACTTCCCGGGTGGAAACCGCCTGCGCGCTACCAACCCCCAGGGCATGGACCGAAATCCCCTCTTCCTTGCGACCGCCCAGAATGTAAGTGGTGCCGGCCACCTCGGTCTTGCAGTGAGTGCCAACGATGCCGACCTTCAAAGCCCGAGAGGGCACGCGCTGGAATTGGAAGTTGGCCGTGGCCTGGTTCACGAAGTATTCCGTGGAATATCGCCCAAACACCAGAATCTTGTTGTCTTCTGACTTGGCCACCCCATAGGTGAAGTCCGGGATGAACTCAGCCGTGGCGAATTTCAACGGGTCAATGGCGGCTTCATCGCCAGGATCCGTGTGGTATATGAATTCGCCATCCGTGAAAAAATACAGGCCATCCACCCAAACGCCATCAATCGGGTTGCCAAGCTCAGCGTCAGCCACCTCCCTAAACCCATTATCTGGGTCATAGAGGAAATATCTGCCATCGGCAATGATGGCCTGGGTGTTGAAGGACAGCGGCAGCGAGGCAACACCAGTGCCTGGCACGGTGCCAAGGACGCTATAAGAGCCATCTGCGGCCACCTCGATCAGACTCTGCCCTGACACGCGGATATGCTTGTCAAAGCGGTCATTCCAGACCCCGCCGCGGTCAATGCCCACCACGTCAGCATGGTGAGTCAGCCCTGAAGACTGCAGCATGTACCCCTGAGCCCCGAACATAGGGCGATTAACGGCATACATGTTCACCGGGAGGGCATCGCGATAGTCCGTTTCTGGCCCTACCTTGTCGCCCTTGATAAACGTGATCAGGGATTCGGGCATATCAGTCTCTGGGCACCAATTCGACGTAGAGGCGGCGCGTTTCTACGCGATCCGTGTCTGTGGTGGCCACTATGGTGACCTGAACCACATTGCCATTGCTGGTGCCGCTTGGATCCGTAGCGCGAAGTCGGTAAAGCACGTCCGGGTTTTCCAGTGAATCACTCACCAGCACAAGCCCGCTGTCTACCACGATGCTGTAGCTGGCCAGCTCCTCCGCATCCCGCAGATAGCTGCCGAAATGCTCCCGAAAGTCCATTTCATCGCCAATGAACATGCGCTGTGTGGTCGATGCCCGGGGCGCTTCAATGGGCTTGCTGTAAAACCGGGCCCAGCGTCCGACACGGATATTGTTGCCGCTACCGGTCGGCTGCCGATCCGGGTATTGCACGCCCCGCACACGCTGCATAGCCGCCCGGGCGCACAGGTTGGACAGGGATTGCGATGCTTGCATCATCAGCGACGCAGGCACCGTTTTGTTGAAGTCGGGAATGAGCCGTACAGCAAGGTTGGTCTCAAACGCATTGCGATAGCCGCGAATGATGCCGCTGTTGCTGTTCGGATCGGGCTCATCCTCGAAGTTGTACCCCGCCGAAGTCCCCACGGTGTCCCACTCCGCCGCCATGTTTTCCAGGCGGCAAAGGGCCGTTTCCAGGTCTTCCGGAGTGGGCGAGCGAGTAATGCCGCTGATTCGCAACTGCGAATAGGCACCCAGGATAATGTCCACCTTGGCGGTGACACCTCCTGTGTCCCGCACGGCATACAGGCTCGTGTTACTCATCGGCAGGCGCTTCCAGCTTGGCCTTCAGCGTTTCCGCTTTGGTGGCCGCATGGGGCTTCTTGCCGAATTTTTCTTCATAGGCGGCACGCAGAGCCTCCAGCTCTTCGTCCGACTCATCGGCAGGCGCTTCCAGCTTGGTGTTGCCGGCGCCGTGCGTGTATCCCTGCGCCAGATAGCCAGGGACCGAGCGAGGGCTTACGCGCACTGCCTCGCCGTCTTTATACAAAACAACAGCCATTGTCGTTCTCCAGAAAAGAGAAAGACCCCTCGGAAGGGGCCTTTGGGGTTGGTTCTGACCTTAGAAGGTCACCGCTACGCCTGCGCGGGACGGATCCCGAACGGTGTTGCCGTACCAGGTGAACAGGCGGTAGCGGAAGGACATGGTGGCAATGTCGCCATCGTAGACCATGTACATGCGCAGGCCGTTCTTCATGGTAGAGCTGATCACCTTCATGCCGTCGAACTGCTTGAACAGCTGCGCCGGGATGGTGCCGCCCAGCACTTCCACCGCGTCTTCATCCCAGAACAGGTTGGTCTTGTTGGTGGCGTCAGTATTCAGACGGTCAACAGTCGCGCCATTCAGAATCACAGTGTCGATGTTGGCATAGGCCAGCTGGGTATCGCTCAGGGTGGCATCGTCCAGGGCGATCGGCTTCGGGAACACCTGGATGGTAGTGCCGTCCGGCTTGCCAACGATGGTGAAGGTCATGGGCTGACCGGTATCGGTCTTGTCGGCCAAACCAACAGCATTCACTGGGGTGCCACCGTTGGAAATGGTGACCTTGTCGCCCACGTTGTAGCTGGCCGAGGCTGCTACCGGGATTTCCGCGATACGGTAATCCACGTTGGTCACCACGCCAGTGCTTGTGTTGACGCTGCCGCCTTCAGGTGCGAAGGACTGATCACCGGTTACGGTGGTAGCCGGATCGGCACCGCCGACCAGGTTCGGCAGGAAGGAGCCGGTGTGCACGTTGAACTGCGCCACATTGGCACCAATCTGGCCTTTAACCCATGCGGCATCTTCCGGGCGGCCCTGAACAGTCTGGCGCCCTGCCAGATCGCTGGAGAAAGTCAGATTGTCGCGGTCGTTCAGCATGAAGTGCCGCTGAGTCATCGCGCCCTGCCGCTCGTTCATCAAGGCCTGGGCCTCTGCGATGAAGTTGTAGCCGCTGGTCGCGTTGGAGCGATAGAACATGCTGCCCTGCAGAGCGATGTTGTTGGCAATCGCCTTGTTGAGCTCAGTTACCTGCTGGCGACCAGAGGCCTTGCCGCGGCGCTCCCAGAATCGGGTATCGCGCAGATCATCGGCGCGCTGCAGAACGAAGTCGTTCTTCGGGGTGCCCAGCAGAGACGGGTAGGTCTCTTCGATAATGTCCTGCTCGTTACCGGTCAGGTCCCAGCCGTTGATGATGGGGGCGTGCTGCTCAACGGAGCGCCAAACGACATTCCCGGCATTTTGCATGTCTGCCGGGTCCGGTTCTTGGAAGTCCACCTTGTCGAGCATGTAATCCTGCTCTTCGAAGGTCTCGATTGCATTCTCCAGGAGAATCTCGACTGTCTTGCCTGTGCTAGCCATTGCTAATCACCTTTTACCAATTGGATACATCGATCCCGTCCTGCCTGGCCTTGCGGCGCATGTCGAAGCGCTTCTGGGTGTCGGTTTCCTTCTGGTAGGCCCGGCGGAGCTTGTCCACCTTGCCATCACCACCGGAGCCGCCTTCGGCGCGTCGAGCAGGTGCGGGTGCTTTAGAGGTTTTCTTGGGCGGCGAGGACAGGCGGCCTTTGAGTTCGCCAAGCAGAATCACGGCAGACAGGCCTGACGGATCAGTCCTGAGTGCAGCGCTCAGCTTTTCGCGCTCTCCGGCATTGCGGCCCAGGTAATACATAACCTTCTCGGACCCTTCGCCCAGTCGGGAAATCAGCTGGTCGGCTACCAGGTCGCCCTGACCCGGCATGGCGGAATCAATCGCCTTCCGGACTTCCAAGTCAGTTTGCTGGTACACCTCGTCGCTGATGCCGGCCTCTTGTGCCAGCTTCGCCGCCCGTTGGTAGTGGCCACCTACAGCATCTTCCAGTGCCTGCCGCTGTCGCTCCTGCTGCTCTTGCTGACGCTGCTGCTCCAGCGTGGACTTGGTGACGCTCTGTGCGTTGTTGCTCACCCAGTCCTGCACGGCTTTCTGGTATGCCGATTCGTCGAAATCATGGGATTCCAGCGTCGGGAAGGGCTTCTGCCCTGTGCTCGCCGGCTGCTGGACGCCCTGACCCTTCTTCAGCGCTTCAATTTCACGCTTCAGGTCATCGACTTCGCTTGTGTGGCGCTTCTCCAGCTTTGCCTGCAGCTTGCGTTTTGCCGCTGCCACATCGCTATCAGTGAAACGCTTTTCACCACCACCTTCAGATGCCTGTTCATCTGATTGCATCCACGCTTCTGCATCCGTTTCCGCGCCCTCTTCCTCATCGGTTTCCGCTTCCGATTCAGTGTCCTGCGCTTCTTCAGTTGCCGCCTCTTCCTCGTCCGTTTCGGTGGCAGCTGCGGTTGGCTGCTCTTCCTCTTCGGTCGCGGCGCTGGCGTTTTCCGCCTTCAGCTCTTCCAGGGTTTGTTCTGCCATCTCTTAAAGCCTCGTTGATGTAAACGATTGCCCTGTGGTCCCACAGGTAGGTGTGCGTTTGACCTGGTCGCCTCAGTAAAAAGGGGTTACCGGGACTGGAACTGGCTGGCTCGGGCCTGCTGCAGCTTTGCAACATCCTCCAAGCGCCTGCTGAACCGGTCAGTCTCGGATTTACGAATCTTTGCGCTGGCCTCTTCGGCCTTGATCTGGGACTCGAAGCGCCCCGTCTCAGCCTTGAAGGCGTCAATCTGGGTGCGGGCCACATCGGTCTGTGCTTTGGCGGCATCCGCCCGGGCTTCGCGCTGCTCTCGCATTACGTCCGCCTGCGCTTTCAATGCCTCAGCCTCGGCCAGCACCATGTTCGGGTCTTTCTGCTGCCCCGCCTGCTCCTGATGCGCCTGCAGCATCTGCATTTCTTCTTCCGTCTCGGGCTCTTTGTAGCCCTTGAGGATCAGCTGCTTGCGGGCGAACTCGCGCACATCGTCCATGCGCGGCCCGTCTGTGAGCTCAAACAGCTTGAGCATCAGCAGGTCTTTGGCAGGATCGCCGTCCGGCGTGGCCTGAATCATTGCCGCCAGCCGGTCGCGGGTCTGCTCCACCTGGTTGCTGTACTGCTGGCCGATCTCGGCGTAAACGTCGAATTCCATGTTGGTGATGTCGTTGAGAACAACCGGGTTGCCGGTCTCACGATCGATCACCACATCCATCAGCTTCACTTGCTTGCGGTTACCGTCCGGGGTTTCCACGGTCACCGTGCGCGGGGTGTCGAATATCTGGGAGGCCATGGAAGCGAAGATTTCCGCGTCCCGGCGCACAGCAAACTTGAAATTGTGCTGATAGATATAGCTTTGCTGGTCGATGCGGTTCTGCAGGGCCGCAACAGCCTTGCCGCTCAGGTCCGGGTCGGCAATATCCTGGGGTACACCCGGGTTGGCCACGTCTTCGATGGCGCCCTTGGTAAGCTCGATGCTGGCCGCCAACGCCTGCGGCATGGGCTGGTCAGGCATTTCTGCCACCGGCCCGATGGGTAGATCCTGCCCGTTGCCGTCTTTGCGGTTCTGCAGCAGGTACGGGTAATTGTTATCAGCCCCAGGCTCTTCATACATCGACTCGAAGCCTTGGATCTGCTCACCAAAGAAGATCGGCTTGCGACGCGGCGACCGGGAAACAATGTCGGCCAGATAGCTCATCTGGAAGTTGCGAAGGCGCTGAGGGTCTTTGGCCAGGCGGGTGACGCCCTCCCAGTGCTCCTCTCCCTCTACGATGGCACGCTCACCGTATACCGGTACCACCGGGATGTTTTCGCCGGCGATTACCTCACCATCATCACCGTTCAGTATCTTCTCGCCGGATGCGATGTATTTGCGCACTTCCCAGCGCTTGATTTCGCGCTCTGCCACGATTTCGTGACCAGTGTCGATCAGTTCATCCATGACCTCTTCAATGTCAGAGGCACGCAGACGCAGCTCTTCGCCCATGGGGTCACGGAAGGTGTAAACCTTGTCCTTGACCCGCTTGCGGCAATAGATGGTGGCCACATAAATCTTGTCCGCCGTCGATGCCCAGGGGAACACATAGGACTCTTCCGGCTGGGAGAAATTGGACGGGCTGACTTCTTCCGGCCGCTCCCCGGTCAGGTCTTCCACCAGGTCTTTGTAGCCATCCTCGGTATAGCTTTTGAGGATGGCGCAACGCATGGCGTCGGACTTATCCAGCTTCCGGGCATTGGCATCCCAGAAAACCGTGTTATTCGCCTCCGGAATCCAGTCCCGGCAGATGATCTGCCGTTCGTCACCGGCATTGTTGCTGGCGTACTCAGTGTACAGCTCCCAGGCACCAAACCCGCACACGATGGCGTCTTGGCTGGCGTAATCCTTGGCCTCTTGACTGCTCAGGCTGCGGTCTTCTGCCCGGTAGATGCCGTCCAGCAGGTCGGCACCCTCTTCCCGGTCCATGTCCTTCGGCTTGAAATCCGGCTGTACCGGGTTCAGGCGCAGGTCTGCCATGATCTGCCGGCCGGCCTTGCGCAGCACGTTGAACTCGCCGCGGTACTTGAGCGGGGAATCGTTCAGCAGCTGGTCGTCCCACTGAGTAATCCAATAGAAAACCAGATCGTCCGCTGCCTTCTCGCGCGTCGTCTGGTTGGCGCAATAGTCCTTATCGAACTGTGCTTTCAGCTTCGATAATTCCATTAACGTCTCCCAGATGGACGGATAGGCCGGGGCATGACCGGCGCAGCAGTTAGCACAGCGGGCTCCCGCATCAGCATCATGACGCTGTCGCCCATGTTCGGGCTGGGAAGCTTAAATTTCGTTTTCATTTCGGGCTTTGTGTACAGCTCAAACCGGCCTGACCCGTTGGGCTTTACCGGCATGCGGCACAACTCGGAGCGCAGCTTTCTGATATTCGAGATGGATGACGCGAAACTGATCAGATCATCAGGGTTGTGGTACTCGCCATGGATCACGGCCCGGAAAGTCTTGTAGCAACGGTCGCGCAGCTTCAGGTAATACTGGGCGCGCTTGTTGCGGGCCACTTCCGACCAGGTCTTGGTGTTCTGAATCGGGCTTCCTGGCAGCGGCTCATAGATGGCATCAGGGTTATCAGGGCCTTCTGAGCCCTTGAACATGGACACCTGCGTCATCTTTCCTTTGAAGGCGGTGGAAACCTGCCGGCTCAGGCCAACGCCCATCCCGTCACAGTCCCAGGTGAACGAGTCCGCGCCATGCTGGATGGCCAAACCGGTTGCCCAGTCGCCACCCTCATTGATGTTACCGCTGGCCTTCTCTTCCACATCCGTGACCACAATGCCGTGGCGAAGCGCGAAGCCCTTGGAATCGCTACCCTCGTCTGACGGATCGTGAGCTGCCACCTTGGCGCCCTGCGGCTTGATGCCCAGCTTTTCATGCGCATCAACGCAGGCATCAAACCATTCCGGCATGATCAGGCTGTTTTCAACGCTGTCGTTGAATTTGCCTTCCCATATCCAGTCGTATTTGGCGCGAGAAAGGTTTTCGTAATCCCAGGCCCTCAGCCTTTCCTGCTCTTCGTTCCACCATGGGTTGTCCCGCCAGTTCACAACGACGATGTAATGCAGCTCGTCCTCGTAGAAGCCGTCCCGCTCCAGATGGTCAAGATAGGGGCTGATAAAGCGCTGACTGAACGGGTCTTCACTGGACTGTGGGTTGGCCTCAAACCAGCACTGCGCACCAGGCTTACGGAGAATGGTCGGCAGCAGCTTGTCCAAGCTGTCCTGGCTGGCTGTGTGGGCCTCGGAGAACACCGAAAGCCGGTAATCCTCGGCGCCCTGAATGCTGTTGGTGTTGCGCGATGCACCTTTGTAGGTGGTGCGGGCCCCGTTCGGCGCCACAATCTTGTTTTCCTGAACGTCCCACCCGGGCAGATCCAGGCGATCAGTGATTGAGCGCTGCATTGTCCGGTGAATGGAGTCCGCAATGGTTTCCTGGAACTCACGAAGGCAATACACATCAATGGCCTCGCGCTCCATGCGGCAAACAGCCATATCCGCGATGCCGATACTCTTACCACTACCCCGGCCTCCCACAGCCACCTTGATAGGCTGGGGCTTGGTCAGAAACGGCAGCAGCTTGTAGTTAACCTGGAGGGTTCTACTCAGGCTCATTGACGGGCTTTACGGGCTGGATATTCCACTCGATAGACGACTCTGTCCGAACAGGGCCGCCACCTGCCCCGGTAATCTCTTGCTGGACCTTGTCGCCATACTTTTTCGGCATCTTGCGAGCCAGCGTCCACTTGCGGGCATCCAGCTGCAACTTCACCACGCCGACCGTCTCCGGGGTCGCTGTCGCTGCCAGCTCCTCCATCTCTTCAAAGGCCTTGTCCGCCCCCATCTCATACGCGTGTGCGTACTTGTCGGAAAACTCGTCGTTTTCACCCCTCCATTTCAGCACCGTTGACCGATGCGGCATCTTGGGGTCTTTGCATATCCTGACAAGGCTTTCCCCCTCAGCAATGCGAGCACAGATCTTGTCCGCAAGCGCTTTGCTGTACTTTGAGGGACGCGCCATAACTACCTCTGCTGCTCGATTTGCCGGTCCACAATCACGTCCAGCTTGCGGTCAATCTGAAGAAGTCGGTCGTCGATGCGCTTCTGAAGTTCGCTCGTTCTTTGTGACTGGTGGACCATGTTGGCCTCGTTCACGCTGACCCGTTTGTCCAGGTTGAACCAGGCGCCGGCCAGAGCCATGAACATGGCCAATCCGGTTAGAAGGTTCCCCACACTTATCTCGTTATTGAATCTCACGGGACTGTGGTTCTGTTTTTGCTGGTCAGTCTCGCTCACGTAAAGCTCTCCACCATTGCCGCACCACGTAGGCGGCCAGAATTAAAAACCCAACAGTGATACCTGCGCCAAGAAAGAGCCCCTGGGCCGTGTCCTGTGCGTATTTATTCAGCCGCCCGGATCGCATCGACAAGTCCGTTATGGCGGGTTGCGCAGTCGTGGTACTGGCTCGCCCACTGCTTCATGGTGGTCAGCACGGTACCGGCCTCCCCGTCACTGAGGGTCGGCAGCGTCTTCGGGCACGTCGCCATCAGGTTCTGCTGGTAGCTGGGAAGTGTCGTTGAGGGCCGCAGCATTGAGCAGCCCGACACCAGCGCCAGGCAGGCACACGTTGCGATACACCGGCTTAATGACTTCACGGGTCACCCCACGGTCGATAACGGTTTGGTTGGCCTTCAGCCCGGACAGCTTCTCTTCGACCACCCGGGCCACGTCGCTGTGACTCTCCAGGGCCTCATCAATGGCAGCGCGGGTTACCCGCTCCCTGAGCAGGTCCAGATTTCCCTCGTACCAGCCGCGGATGGTCCAGCCCCCGAACAACAGGGCCACCACTGCAACAAGGCCAACAATGATCCGTATCTGGCTCATTTCTGCTCCCGGCGCCACTTCCAGATGCCAACGCCGATGGCCGGCAGGCCGAATACCGTGGCCAGCGCCGCGGCGGTACCCGTGGGCACGTCCGGCGGGTTGTCACCGAATACGCGGATGGTCACCCAGGTGGTGAGAGTGATGGCCCAGATAATGACCATGGTGCTCATCAAGGCGTTTTCAGTGATGAAGCGGTACAGGCGGGCCATCAGTAGCTCCACACCCAAGGCCGGGGCCGCCCCGGCTCGTGCTTCAGGTCATCCAGGTGGATGAATCTCCCGTCGCCCTTCTGGTTGACGCCGATACCGGTGAAGCCGTGCTTCAGAGCCAGCTCAATCAGCTTCAGGGCGTCACCGCCCTGCACAGCAATGTCTGCGGCTCTTCCACTGGCATGGGCACCCGGGGAGGCTTTACGGGCCTCAATGGGGTGCGTCGGGTGCCGGTAACCGCTTGTCACGGTCATAGGCTTGCCGTATTCGGTGCGCAGGGCTTGCAGCTTTTCCATAAAGCCCGGCTTCATGCCGTTCTTGCCGGTGTGGGAGCACGCGAATTCATGCGGCTGGAAGTTGGCGAATCTGTCCCAGTCCATTGCATGCTCCGATGTTGGTAGCAGAGGCCGGATTTGCACCGGCGACCTCCAGGGTATGAACCTGGCGAGCTACTGGCTGCTCTACTCTGCGTCAAAAAAAAACCCCGGGCGGCCGGGCTACTCCCAACCCATCGGGACAGAAAAAGAAAAACCCGCTCAAGGCGGGTTTGGGGGATGCTGGCCAATGGGTTCGGGGGAAGGGTCGGCCAACGAAATCAAATTGTTTCGGTCACCTCTGGCAACCATAGCTGTTTTGTACCACTGGACTGCCGGGCAGTCAACAAATTGCCAGCGTTATTTTGACAGTGAACATATGGGCAGTTACGCGGCCATGGCCAGCATGGCGGCCACCATGTTGATACCGATCTCCAAGCGCTTCACCGCGGTATCGCGATTCACCCGCAGGCGCTTGGCCAATACGGATTTACTGATTGCCCGGTAATCATCCCCATCGGGGAAGGCGTAGTAGTGGCGCAGAGCCTGATAGGCTTCCGGGTTGTTATCCCGAACGTGCCGGATCACATGGGCGTCGAACGCCTCGCAGTCGTTATCCTCCCAGGCTCTCACGGGCCGCTCGTCGTTCTCCACAATTGTGCCGACCAGGCGGTCTACCATCGGCCCCATCCAGCTGATAGCCCCTTTCGGCCCCGGTGTGGCCGTCCGGCACCAGATGCCCCACTGCTCCAGTGCAAACTCAGCTTGTGCGTGTACCAGTGCCATATCAGTCTCCTATCGAACAAGAATCGCATAACAAAACAGCACTGGACCTGTCAGCCAATAAACATACCTTGGAATGCGCCTCAGGCTGCTTTCGCTTTTTTTCGCTTCAAGCCTTGCGACTGCAATAACAAGATTTCGAACAGCTTCGCCGAGCATGACCCATAGCAATAAAGAAAAAATTGATAGAAAAACCATTACCGCCTCTCCTTCGCCAGTTATCGTGGTTGCCGGGCTATATCGCGCCCTTTTGGAGCCTTCATCCACCAGCCTTTCTGCGAACCTTCACGGGTGTACAGGTATGGCCTGAAAACCTTAGTTTTCCCGTCCTCGCTCAGATTCAGAAACCCCCACTCTTTGGTGCTACCCGCCCTGTGGAAAAACAGTGTCCAGCAATTTTGCGGTTCGTGCTCAGGCCCGCCACACATAGGGCGCTGAAAGGGCCGACCATCAAGAGGGCATGGAAGCACCACCCTATGGAAGGTGTCGCCGGTCAGGGAATTGAACCAGCGCACCTTGCGGCGACCTGAGCGGCGCTCTTCGTGATACCAGCCATGCAGCACCAGGCTGAACGCCCGCGACCATGGATGGTCATGCAGGCCACGGTCTGGATCGCTTCCCACAAACCGATGCAGGTAAAACCGCCAACCCAGAATGGTGAACAGGTAATAGCGCTCCAGATAGGGCACCGAGCCATCGCTGATGATTCGTGCCGGCAGCCGTCCGGCCAGCCAATACAA
>NZ_LWEJ01000277.1:0-12158 GCF_001635525.1 Alcanivorax sp. HI0007 | reverse complement strand
TGACTGAACTATAAGGCGTTGCCTTGATCGTATATTTATGATCCGAAGGTACCGAAATTGTGAATTTATAATGTTTGTGCCCTACCGATTCAGGCACGAGGGTACCGGTCTTTGAGCCGGCCCCCTTATAAGAAAAGTGCTTTCCCCGGTATCCCTCCAGAGCGGAAGCCCAGTCCAGCAGAACGCCCTTACCCGCCTCTTGATGAGCATCCTGCACATACTTCGTATATGCAGGATACGCAACTGATAGCAGAATCGAGACGATCACAACCACAATGAGAATCTCGATCAAAGTGAAACCGGCAGCAGAAGCCTGTGTTCGGCATTTACTCCGATGATAGCTATAAGCTTTCATAGTCGCTCCGCTACTTACTGTGAACTGGAATAACATTTGCCTCATTAGGCTCTAATTGACGCCACTGTGTTTTTCTTAATCTTGTATCTCGAGGCGTTCCCTCCGCGGGCACCTCCGTGCCAACCACGACTTTAATTTTATCTTTATCCATAAACAAAACCGGCGTCGGCGGGGGAACCTGTTGCTTGAGCTTTTCCTGCCGGTCGCTGGATAGAGAACCATCATTATTAATTTTTGCAGGGTCGCCAGTAATAAGATTCACGGTATGCAGATAAGCACTACCGAGACTCACCGCACACGGACTATCGTCCTTGCTCCCTCCTACTGGAGAATAGGTAGAGAAATAAACCGTGTTATCGTAAACCACCGGCGACGACATCACTTTTTCACCAGGCGCAATATTCAAATAATAAAACCAGCCTGGCGAATCTCCTTTAACAGGGTTTCCCGCCCCAACATTGACTAAATCACCAATTTTCAGCTCATTTTCGGGAGCAGAATCTTCGTAAACAGTATTATCCCGAATAACAAAGAATGCTTCATTTGTATTTTTATCGAGGGGATGCGCTCTATATCCGGACCCGATTGTCACATACAGCTGTTTCTTACCCTTATGTTCCACGTAAGCCACTGCTGGAGCTTCATAAAAACGACGATTCTCAGCATAGTTACCACCCAAGTCAGCCAATACATGCACCTTACTTGCACCAATATTGTCTTTATCAATATCAGCCCGGTACAAATGCCCTCCCATATCACCGAAATACAGATGATCAGAGGAACCATCGGCATCTTTATCAACAACGGCTATACTGCTTGGCACAGAAAATGCCACCTCTTTGGACCAAAGCACATCACCTGACAGAGCATCGACGATATACACTCCATTACCAACATCGTCACCGTTCCCCCTGGTTCCACCACTTGCATCTTGACTGGTGTCATAACCACCACCAAAAACAAGCACCGTTTTTTCTCCAATTCTTGCGGGGGTCGGAGTAGACCAAGTTTGTCCCAAAGAGGAAAAACCACTATCGGTGACAGTCTTACTCCAGAGCAGCTTCGGAGCATTTCTTGAAGTCACGTCAAGGGCATAATAGGTGTCACCACCTCGACGCATACCACCAAATAGAAGCTTCTTGCCATCTTTTTTTAACGCTACCCAGCTACCATCAAGCCCATAAACCTGTCGGTTATTATTTTTATCCAGCCCTGGGCGGTCTGTTGTAAAAAGGTTGGCTCTTGAGAGAAACTCCTTAGGCATAAAGGAGTAAATTTCCTTGCCTGTTGCTGCATCTATGGCGTGCAACATCCCTCCGTTAGTAGAAACAAAAACCACATTGTCTGAGCCATAATCAACCAACACAGGAACACTGTGCATTGGGTCACCCCAAAGCACTTTGAGTTTATCGGCAAGCTGCTTCAACTTGTCTTTACTGGCATCCTCTGGCAGGCCGAAAAATTCGTTATCATATGCTCCACTGCCAATTGACCCCCAAGGCAAACTCGTCATCGCAGCGCCCTCGTTATAGAACAGCTTGCGTACAAAGCCTTCATCATTAGCCTGCCGAGCCCCTCCCCTTGTCGCATCCGGCCCGTCCGCTTCCTCGCTCCACCAGCTCTTGGCCGTTTCTTTGAAATAACCTGTTTCAGCGTCAATCGCATTATTTCCGGAAACGTCCGTCACATTGTCTCCGGAAAGACGATATCGCTTAAGGTTACCCTCCCAAAAACTACTGGAGGCCGGTTGAATTACCGCGTAGTAAAGCTGGTCAAGATGCTCAAACCGGTTTAACTGGTTAACCGCCACACCGGGAGCCGACAACGAACGTGAATCTTCATCGATCAGGTCAAACACTTTAAGAAATGCATTAGCTAGCGCCTCGGAAGTCTCGGCTGTATAAGTCCCTTTCTCACCATCCGTAGAAACTTTTTCCATCTCAGATCTATTATCACCCATAAACAGTCCGACGTTATAGGTCTTGATAGATCTGCCAATATAGTTGCTTTCACTGTTTAAATATTGGGAAATTGCCACCTGGCAATCATAGGAATCAGACTTTCCTGAGCCGCCACAAGCGGAAAAGTTATGATCAGGCAAATTAATGTCATTCGGGTCGCCATCGGTGAAAATTACGATATGGTTAGACTCACACTGATTTTCGAGGTTTATCGGTGATACGTAACGACCGTCAGCCCCAACAATATCCTGACTCCTTAGGCACACGTTATTAATTTCGCACTCTTCTGTCTGCCCAATAAGTTTATATTCCTGGTAGGTGTAACCCCAGCACCATCCACCCCAGCCAGAAGAACAAATTCGACGACAATTAGGACGGTTACGATTACAGGTTCCAGAAATATTTTCCCAGCCATATTCATCAACAAGCTCGCACTCTTCCGTCTCTTCAAACTCAGTACATACAGAGCGGCTATTGTCATCATTTCCACCATTGCCATACTGCGCCGACCCTGGAGATGCTCCCAACATATAGCGCCCCATCTCCCAGTAGCTCTCAGCCGTAGGGGTACTACCGTATGGGGCTCCAGTATTGCTTCCTGAGGCATTATCCCCAGCACTATTCAGGCTTGAAACTGCTTCTTTAAGAGCACGTTTTGATTTTTCGTTTACCTGCGTTACTGGCATCAATACATAGCCACCACAAGTGTAACGGTTATCTGCACAGTTATAGCCATGCCGAAACCTGCCAATACCCATATTGACTTTTTCTGGCACTGAGTCGATCAAAATATGCATCGCATCTTCAAGCATATTGATACGGCGGTTTTCAACATCTGAACACCAGCCGCTACCACTTTCTGCACAACTGCGCATACTTCCGGATGTATCAAGCAACACCATCACATTGGCTTTAGTTTCATTTTCACTATTGCCAACCTCGGCAGGCGCAAAGAATATCTCGGTATCATCAGCTGCAAGCCAAGTCGGAGACAAAACCAGCACAAGCAGAAGTGCTATTCCTTTAAATAAAGACATATATTTTTTCATAACGCCCCCGCTACAATTGTGAGCCCGGTAAAATTCCAGTCTTTAATAGCTGCTGCAAGTGACGGTCATTAAGATTAAATCCGTCCATGACAGCGTCACCCTGAACATTAATTGAGTAGTCAACAAATGTTGCTGTGTTCCCGGTTGTACTAACTTGGTTCCCAGGTATCAGTCGAAAACCATTCTGAGTTGCGGCAGCAGATGCAGTAATGACTTTCCGGGCATCCATCGAATCTCCGCTGTTACATGCACCATTTCTGCCACCGGAGTTTAGTAAGCACCTTCTCGCTACAACCTGATTAACAATAAAACCCGTCAATGCGACCTCATCCAAGTTATCTAGAGTGTTATACATATCCGCCACCGAGCTTTCCGCGGCTTCGAAAACCATGGCATCTGCCTGAGTCCCTGTCGCAACCTTGGCAGCGAACATGCTCGTTTTCATCGCAGAAACACCCAATACAGAAACCACCACCAGAATAAGCAGCGCAACTATCAATGCTGCACCTCGCTGGTTATTTCCAAGAAAAAGCGAATTCATTTTCATAGGATTTCCCAATCAACATTTCGCAACAACACTGTACTGGTAAACATTCGGCGAACCGCTTTGGAATCTGTATCCGATCTGGTGACTTTGTTGCCAAGCAAATAAAAGGTTTGCTCTGCACCGCCATCAGGCAGAGAATCGCTCTCTTCACTCAGCAGTAGAGCCAACCTCACAGCAACAACAGTTCCTACTGCACCGGGAACCCCAGCTTCTGATTGCTCTTGAGTTATATATCCAGCCGCATTGGTTGCTCCAACAAATGTTGTCACCCCCATTGCGCCATCGGGACTTTCGTCAACTCCATACTTGACTTTAAATCCTTCAACCCCGGAGACCAGTTCTATACCCGAGCCACCAGAGAGATTCCCATCGCAGAACAGGCCATCATTTGACACGTAATAACTATTAATCACACGAACAACGACTCCTGTGCCTCCACCCTCGCAATCCGTCGTTCCATGATATGAAATTGTTAAGCGATCTGTAGAACCGTCACTTGAACCGGGCAGCCCTCCGGTAGCGGAAAACAATACTCCTTCAGGTCCGGCAGCAACATTCTGGTCAAGGCCAGTTCGCCGTAAATCTCTCACCAGAAATCGTAAAACAAGCTGGCCATTTTCCTGGACGCGGGATGTAGCCTGCTGTAGAGCAAAAGTTCGATTGTTAGTGATCAGCAGCTGAAGTGCGGCGCCAGTGACGACCAAGCCGACTAACATGGCGACCATTAACTCAACCAAACTGAAACCAGACTGTTTTTTTATCTTGTTCATTAACGGACCACCTCGATGACCGCACAGAAAGAATCTGTATCGGTATTAATCTCTCCGCCCGCCTTCACACATTCCGAGGGACTCATCCCATCCCAACTGACAACAACACAGCTGAGACCACTATTTGGACAGGCCTGAAAAGCAATCAACCCCTCTGGCAAAAGGTTTCCAGCCATCCAAGATAGTTGATTAACATCCCAGGAAACCATTTGAGCAGCACTACACGCAGCTCCAACCCCTGTGCAATTGGCGTAGCCACTAGGTGCAGAGCCAACAGCTACTGGCGTTGTTGGCCATGCTGCTGCTATGTAGGCCGGCAAATTTGGATTCAGCTGCAAACGCTCAAGGGCATCCTGTGCGATTAATGTTGCCTGGGCACGGTTATTAGCCAGTTCAGCGCCTTTAAGCGCGGAAAGCTGCATTCCCGCGTAACCCAAAACGCCAATTGCCAGAACCAACAAAGCCACGAGAACCTCAATAAGGCCTACGCCACGCTGGCGGGCTTTAATCTCATTTCGTTTCACGAGCACGTGATATCCTCATTACTGATTCGCCCAACCCTGGAAACAGAAATTTTTCTTCCCGTTTCTCCTCCTCGCACTGAGTCGCAAACAATGAAGGTATCAGCCTGGCTGACAAAGCCATCTGACTGAAAAGTCAAACTACCAGAGCCAGAGCGCTTCACTGTTACATCCGGGGAAATAGTAAAACTTTGCTCCTCCTCAGGCCCGCCAGCGGGATAGGTAATACGCCAACCCTGACTCCAGTTCCCACCGCTAACCGCAGATAGCTGAACATTCACTCTCAGATTTACTGCCTGAGTCCGAGCTGTATTCAGCGCGGCAACCAGCTCACTGGCCGCACCCCGCAGTGCATTGCCTGCACCAGCGTTTCGAAATGACGGAACCGCTACAGATGCAAGCACTACAAGAATGATGATCGCCACCATCAGTTCGACCAGTGAAAAACCTCGCTGCCTGCTTCTTTTTTTCATCTTTTCAGTCCGGTTGTCTGGCTTGAGGAATACATTGAGTTTCAGCTTAGCAACTCCCTAGACCTCATCAATCAACCGGAGACAAACGGACTGTCGACTGCTATGGACGGTATAAGCTGCTGAAAAACAATAAGTTTTGGTACTTTTTAGTGTGATAGCACTCACACTTTAGTAGTAGAAATGCGATCCCTGTGACTTAGCAGAAAGCATTATTTATCAGCGGAAAGGATTTTCGGGTGCGCCGGGTCGACCTCTCCAGGCACACGGAAGAGAAGTTGAGGTTTAGAGCTCTTAAAAGAAACGTTACGACCGCAGCGCCTTGGGCATGGAGAAACGGATATTCTCTTCGCGGCCTGGGATTTCTTCGGCGTCGGAGCCGCCCAGGGATTTGAGGGTGGTGATGACCTGCTGGACCAGCTCTTCCGGAGCGCTGGCGCCGGCGGTGACGCCGACAGCCGTTTTGCCCTTGAGCCAGGCCGGGTCGATCTGGGAGGGATCATCGAGCAAGTGAGCTTCGGCGCCGCAACGCTCGGCCAGCTCCCGCAGACGGTTGGAGTTGGAGCTGTTTACCGAGCCCACAACCAGCACCAGGCCACACTCCAGGGCCAACTGGCGCACGGCATCCTGGCGATTGGTGGTGGCGTAGCAGATATCCTCGCGTTTGGGACCAAGGATATTGGGGAAACGCTGTCGCAGGGCATCAATGACTCGGGCGGTGTCATCGACACTCAGGGTAGTCTGGGTGACAAAAGCCAGGGTATCCGGGTCACGCACCTGGAGTCTGGCCACATCCGCCTCGTCTTCGACCAGATAGATATCGCCACCATTGGCCTTGTCGTACTGCCCCATGGTGCCTTCCACTTCCGGGTGGCCGGCGTGGCCAATGAGGATGCTTTCGCGTCCCTCACGGGCGTAGCGGATCACCTCCATATGCACCTTGGTCACCAGCGGGCAGGTGGCATCGAATACCTTCAGCTGGCGGCGATCCGCCTCCTGCTGTACGGCTTTTGACACGCCATGGGCGCTGAAGATGACGATGGCATCATCCGGCACTTCGTGGAGTTCTTCCACAAATACCGCTCCCCGCTGGCGCAGGTCGTCAACCACGTAGCGATTGTGCACCACTTCGTGGCGCACATAGATCGGCGGCCCGAACACTTCCAGGGCCCGGTTGACGATGTCGATGGCGCGATCCACCCCGGCACAGAAACCACGGGGGTTGGCGAGTCGGATTTGCATAGGAAGTCCTGCGTAACGAGTGCGGGCATTGTAACCGGGAAAGGCCGCAATCTGCGACCATGGCCACGACCATCGAGCTGAAAGTGCCTCACTCCAGCCGGTATCAATTCAGCGTAACGGGTTGCTCCGGCGCATAGCGCTCCACCGCGATGATCTCCACCTCAAAGGTGAGATCGCGCCCGGCCAGAGGGTGATTGAAGTCGACGAATACCCATTCATCTTCCACCCTGCTGATCACTCCCGGCAACTCACCACCGGCGGCATCGGCAAAACTGAGCACCATGCCCGGCTCCAAGGTGTCGTACTGGGCAAAGGTATCCCGGGTAAAGTGCTGCACATTCTCGTCGTTGTACTCGCCGAACGCCTTTTTCGCTTCCAGGAACACGCTACGCCGGTCCCCCGCCTTGAGTCCACGCAGTGCATTTTCGAAGCCCGGCAGCAGGGATTCATCCCCCCAGACAAAGGCCGCCGGCTCACCGCCAAAAGTGGAATCCATTTCAGTGCCATCCATCAGACGCACAGCGAAATGCAGGGTAATACGGGTTTCCGGGCCCGCGCGGAGAATCTCAGTCATGCTTTTTGCGTGCCTCTTTCTTTTCGGCGCCGTTTCCAGCGCCCAAGAACATATCCAGCAATATCAGGCCGGCCCCGATGGTGATGGCGGTGTCGGCGATGTTGAAAGCCGGGAAGTGGCTGTTACCCCAGTAAAAGTCCAGGAAGTCCACCACATGCCCCAACACCAGCCGATCATAGAAATTGCCCAGGGCTCCGCCCAGAATCAGGGCCAGAGCCACTCCCTGCAGTTTTTCGGCTGCGGTGAGCCGGGCCAGCCAGATCAGAATCACCACCGAAGCGCCCAGGGCGATAGCGGTAAAGAACCAGCGCTGCCACCCCCCGGCATCCGCCAGGAAGCTGAACGCGGCTCCCGGATTGTAGGCCAGGGTCAGATTGAAGAACGGCATCACTTCCAGCCGCTCGTAGAGATCAAAACGGGCCACCACCATATGCTTGGTGATCTGATCCAGCGCAATCACCACACCAGTGAGCCACAGCCAGATCAGCTGGCCTGGCAATAATCCCTTTTTGACGTCTGACATCTGGTCTCCGTGGTCCGCGCCATCACGCATAACGTCGCACCTCGCCATCCCCGTCCACATTGGTGACGCAACGGCCACACAGTTCAGGGTGGTCCGCATGGCTGCCCACATCAGGCTGGTGGTGCCAGCAACGTACACACTTGGTGTATTCGCTGGGGACCACTTGCACCTTGAGGCCCGCCACCGCGGTGGCCTCCAGTTCCACCGGCGCCTCGGCCAGGGGCTTGAGGGTAGCCGCGGAGGTGATGGTCACGAAGCGCAGCTCATCTCCCAGGCGATTCAGCAGCGCCTGTTGCGCCTCATCCACATAAAGCACCACCTCGGCACTGAGCCCGCCCTTTATCAGCTTGTCCCGGCGGGCATTCTCGATGGCCTTGTTGACCGCCTGTTTCACATCCTGCACTTGCTGCCAGAAAGCGCGGTCCATGTCCGTATCGGTCAGCGCGAAAAGCCCCGTGTACCATTCCGCCAGGAACACGGAATCAAGACGCTCGCCGGGCAGGTTCTCGTAGATCTCCTCGGCGGTGAAGCTGAGCACCGGCGCCATCCAGCGCACCAGCGCCTGGGCGATGTGATAGAGCGCGGTCTGGCAGGAGCGACGCGCCACGGAATCCGCCTGGGTGGTGTACTGGCGATCCTTGATGATATCCAGATAGAAACCACCCAGATCCAGCGCGCAGAAGTTGTGCAACTTCTGGTAGACCTGATGGAAATGGTAACCGTCGTACAGCCCCTGAATGTCTTCCTGCAGTTGCAGGGCGCGATCGACGATATAGCGATCCAACGCCAGCATCTGCTCCGGCTGCAGGGCATCGGTCGCCGGGTCGAAACCACTGAGATTGGAAAGCAGGAAACGGCTGGTGTTACGGATACGGCGATAGCTGTCGCCCATCTGCTTGAGAATGTCCTTGGACACGGACATCTCGCCACGGTAATCCGTGGCTGCCACCCACAGGCGCAGGATATCGGCGCCCAGATCATTCCACACTTCCTGGGGAGCGATCACGTTGCCGATGGATTTGGACATCTTGCGGCCCTGCTCGTCCACGGTGAAACCGTGGGTCAGCACCGTCTTGTAGGGCGCGGCATCGCGGATTGCCAGACTGGTCAACAAGGAGGACTGGAACCAGCCACGGTGCTGGTCGGAGCCTTCCAGATACAAATCTGCCGGGCTTCCCAGCTGCTCGCGTTGATCCAGCACGCAATAATGGGTAACGCCGGAATCGAACCACACGTCCAGGGTATCGGTGACCTTGCTGTACTGGTCGGCCTGATCACCGAGCAACTCGGCGGGCGTCAGGTCGAACCAGGCATCAATACCTTCCTGCTCCACCCGCTGGGCCACCTGCTCGATCAGCGCCGGGGTGTCCGGGTGCAGTTCACCGGTTTCCTTGTTCACGAACAGGGCGATTGGTACACCCCAGGTACGCTGGCGAGAGATACACCAGTCCGGGCGATCGGTGAGCATACCTTCGATGCGGGCCTTGCCCCAATCGGGCAGCCATTGCACCTGGTCCACTTCCTGACGGGCGCGGGGCAGCAGCCCGGCCTTGTCCATGGACACAAACCACTGGGCCGTGGCGCGGAAGATCAGGGGCGTCTTGTGACGCCAGCAGTGCGGGTAGCTGTGCTCGATCTTCGCCAGCTTCACCAGGGCACCGCTTTCCTGCAATGCCTCGATCACCGGCTCGTTGGCCTTGCTCACATGCACGCCGCCCACCACCGGCAGGTCGTCACGGAACAGGCCGCTGTCCAGCACCGGGCTGATCGGGTCCAGATCGTATTGCTGGCCCACCACAAAGTCATCGGCACCGTGGCCGGGTGCCGTGTGCACCAGGCCGGTACCGGCATCGGTGGTCACGTGCTCACCGAGAATCACGGGCACCTGGGCACCCAGGAACGGATGCTGCAGGGACAATGCCTCCAGCTTTTCGCCTTTCACGGCCGCAGAGCGAGACACGCTTTCCATGCCCCAGCGCTCGACCAGATCGTCCGCCAGCGCCTCAGCCACCAGCAACTCGCGATGCCGGCCATCCAGCTCGCCGCTGAGCAGCACATAGTCCAGCTGCGGATGCACCGCCACCGCCCGGTTGGCGGGGATGGTCCAGGGGGTGGTCGTCCAGATCACCAGTGCCGGCGCAGTAGCCTCAATACCGGAACGGGCCGCAAAGTCCCCCACATCCACCACATTGAACGCCACATCAATGGCCGGGGATACCTTGTCGTAGTATTCCACTTCCGCTTCCGCCAGGGCAGAAGCGCAGTCCAGACACCAGTGCACCGGCTTGAAACCCTGTTGCAGGTGACCGTTGTCGACGATCTTGCCCAGGGAGCGGATGATGTTCGCCTCGAAGGCGTAATCCATGGTCAGGTAGGGATTGTCCCAGTCGCCGAGCACGCCCAGACGCTGAAAATCGGACTTCTGTCCGGCCACCTGCTTGCTGGCGTATTCCCGACACTTCTGGCGAAAGGTACGGGCATCCACCTTGTGGCCGGCCTTGCCGACCTTCTTTTCCACCATCAGCTCGATGGGCAGACCATGGCAGTCCCAGCCCGGCACGTAGGGGGCATCAAAGCCGGCCAGGGTACGGGACTTGACGATCATATCCTTGAGGATCTTGTTCACCGCATGGCCGATATGAATGTCGCCGTTGGCGTACGGAGGGCCATCATGAAGAATGAACTTGGGACGGCCGGCAAAGGCCTCACGGATTTTCTGGTAGAGCTGTTTTTGCTGCCACTCTTTCAGCCGCGCCGGTTCGCGCTGGGACAAGCCGGCTTTCATGGGAAAGTCGGTTTGGGGAAGATTAAGCGTTGCCTTGTAGTCCGTCATAGTCCCGTCTTGAATAATCCCGTCTTTTCAAAGTAGTCCCGGACCGCTTGCACGTCCTGCCAGATGGCAGTCTTGAGCTGATCCAGATCCGCGAATTTTTCTTCCGCTCGCACGTAATGGCGAAAGGCAACCGTCAAATGCTTGCCGTACAGACTGTCCTGGCCGGCCCCGGCATCGCTGTAGTCCAACAGATGTACTTCCAGGCGGTTTTCTGTGCCATTCACCGTGGGCCGATCGCCCATGTTGGCGGCGCCGGCCTGGTCCACCAGCCCGGCGCCACTGACCGTGACCGCAAACACCCCGGCCAGCGGCGAGTGCAAGCGTTTCAGCGCCAGGTTCACCGTGGGCAAATCCAGGGTGCGGCCAATCTTGTCGCCATGACGCACCCGGCCACTGATGGCAAAGGGCCGCCCCAGCAGGGTTTCCGCCAGGGCAAAATCGCCGGCGCTGAGCGCCGCACGGACCCGGGTACTGGACACCCGCTCGCCGTGGATTTCACAGGTGGCAGTGTCTGTCACAGCGAAACCGAACTGTTCGCCGGCCTGCTGCAGGTAAGCGAAATCCCCGTCACGGCCACAGCCGAAACGGAAATCATCTCCCACCACCAGGTATTCCACTCCCAGCCCGTCCACCAGCAGGGATTTCACAAAGGCCTCGGCGGTCAGGGAGCGAAACCGCTCGTTGAACCGCACACACAGCACCTGATCCACCCCGGCGTCACGCAGGGCAATCAGCTTGTCGCGCAGGGACATGAGCCGGGCTGGCGCCTGCTGCGGCGCAAAAAATTCCTGAGGTTGCGGCTCGAACAGCATCACCGTGGCCTTCAGACCACGATGGCGGGCTTCCGCGATCACCTGATCCAGAATCCGCTGATGCCCCTGATGCACCCCATCGAAATTGCCGATGGTGGCCACGCAGCCGCGATGCCTGTCGCGCAGATTGTGAATGCCGCGAATCAGTCGCATCTCATCCTCGTCTCAAAAGACGCCCGATTATACAGGCTCGTCGATGGTTTTGTATGCGCCCGTGGCAGCGACCGGCGGGAAAGTTAACCATTACTGACATGGCGCCCCCCCTGAGGAAAGACAACCCCGGGATGTCAGCGGCGCAAATGTCGCGGGCGTAGCCCCAGAATCAGCAGGCTTGCCCCGTAAATCGCCAATCCGGAAATCACAATCAGGCTGAGCCAACCGACCCGGTCCCACATGCCGGCCTCGGTCCAGGCCTGGGTTTGCAAAGACAGCCAGTAAGTGGCCGCTGCCATGGCCACACCGGCAGCCACCATCCGCCCCCAGTGAAACAACCAGCCCTTG
>NZ_LWEJ01000276.1:0-12934 GCF_001635525.1 Alcanivorax sp. HI0007 | reverse complement strand
GGCAATCTGGACGTGGGCGGCAATCTGGACGTGGGCGGCAATCTGTACGTGCGCGGCTATCTGGACGTGGGCGGCTATCTGGACGTGGGCGGCTATCTGGACGTGCGCGGCTATCTGGACGTGGGCGGCTATCACCTTGTCATCATGGGTGATCTTTTCTGGTCGCACGCATCCATGCCGACCCTGCCCGAAAAGACCTACATCAAGCGCATCCTGCCTCCGGCATGGCAGCGTGACCACTACCAAGAGCGCCTGGGCTTCGACATTAGCGCGGGCTGCTACGACCACATCTGCAAGCAGGTGCTGAAGCAAATCGTAAATCTGCTGCGCGACGAAAAATGGACAGCCACCGAACGCTGGATGCTGGAGAGCATCAAGAATTCCGCCAAGCCTGCGCCGGAGTGGGTGGCAAAGCTTCAGGCAGAGAAAGAACAAACCCAACAACAGCGCTGATCTGTTGTTTTGCGGGGTCCGCCCCGCCTTTTATTCGAGCAAGGAGCAGAGCATGAACGCGATTGCACAGACCAACGGCTTCGCCTTGAAGCCGACCAGCATGCAGGAAGCCATGGCTTTTGCTAAGCAGATTTCCAGCAGCCAGATGGTGCCGAAGAACTATCAGGGCCGGCCTGACGACACCCTGGTGGCCATGATGATGGGCAGCGAGCTTGGCCTGAATCCGATCCAGGCACTGCAGAACATCGCCGTCATCAACGGCAAGCCCGCTATCTACGGCGACGCCCTGCTGGCACTGGTTCAGAACCACCCGAAGTTCGGCGGCCATGAAGAGAGCTTTGACGAGCAGACCATGACCGCCACTTGCACCGTCTGGCGCAAGGGTGACGACAAGAAACACACCGTCACCTTCAGCCGCCAGGATGCCGAACACGCAAAGCTGTGGGGAAAGCAAGGCCCATGGCAGCAGTACCCCAAGCGCATGCTTATGTGGCGCGCCCGTGGCTATGCCCTCCGGGACAAATTCGCCGATGCCCTGGGCGGCCTGATTACCGTGGAAGAGGCCCGGGACATTCAGGAGGAGCGCGACATAACCCCGCGGGAAGCTGACAAGCCGCAGGCGCTGCCCAGCTATCCCCAGGAGCGCCTGGAAATGAAGTTGGGCGACTACCGGGCCAACGTCGAAAGCGGCACCGCCGCCAAAGACATCATCGATTTCCTGGAATCGAAATACACCCTGAACGAATCGCAGCGCCAGCAAATTCTTGGCCTGGAGCAAGGAGAAGAAGCATGAAATTCAATCTCGGCAAACTCGTCAAAGTTGAGCAGGGCTCACCGGAATGGAAGGCGTTGCGCGCAAAACGGAACACCGCCAGCGAGGCCCCGGCGATGATGGGCAAAAGCAAATATCAGAGCCGATCTGCCCTGATGGAGCAAAAGGCCACCGGATTTACACCTGAGCCAAGCGCCCACCAGCAAAAAGCGTTCGACAAGGGCCACCAGGCAGAGGCTGCGGCGCGCCCTATCGCTGATGCCATGATTGATGACGAGCTGTTCCCTGTTGTCCTGGATGACGAAGAAGGCGGCTATTTGGCATCCATGGACGGACTGACCATGAATCGCCGGGTGGGCTGGGAACACAAATGGCTTAACGATGACCTTGCCGCACAGATCGACGCCGGAAAGCTGGATGAACACTACCAGATTCAGCTGGATCAGCAGTTTGCACTGTCCGGCGCCGAGCGCATCTTGTTCATGGCATCTGACGGCACAGAGGAAAACTGCAAGCACCTGTGGATTGAGCGTGACGAATCCCGCTTTGCGGCGCTTGAGGCAGGCTGGGATCAGTTCAACGCCGATCTGGCCGAGTACCAGCCCCGCAAGCAGGAGCAGGCAGCCACCGCCACGGTGACCGAAGACCTGCCCGCCGTATCTGTGCAGGTGTCTGGCTCCCTGTCCATCGTGGACAACTTCGACCGGTTCGAGACTGAGCTGCGCCAGTTTGTTGAAGATCGCCTGATTCGCGACCCGAAGACCGATCAGGACTTTGCTGACCTGGACAACCAGGTGAAGGCGCTGAAAAAGGCCGAGGACGCGCTGGAAGCTGCTGAGGCTCAACTGCTTGCCCAAGTGGAAGCCGTGGACACCGCCAAGCGCCGCAAGGACATGCTGCACAAGCTGGCCCGCGATAACCGGCTGATGGCCGAGAAGCTGGTGAAGGAGCAGAAGAAGGCCATCAAGCTTCAGATTGCCCAGGACGGCAAGCAGGCCATCGACGATCACTTTACCAAGGTAGAGGCAACGCTTGATGGATACCGGCTGCCATTCCCTCCGGGCGACTTCAACGCCGCCATGAAGGGCAAGCGCACCATCGCCACCCTGCGCGATGCGGCAGACAACGAAGTGGCCCGGGCCAAGATCGCCATCAATGAAGCCGCCGACCTGATTCGGGCAAACGCCAAGATCATTGCCGACGCCGGCCACGAATTCCTGTTCGCAGATTGTCAGCAGCTGGCCCTGAAAGACAGCGAACTGGTGAAGCTGGAAGTGGAAAACCGCATCACCCGGCACAAGCAGGAAGAAGAGCGCCGCCTGGAAGCTGAGCGTCAGCGCATTGCTGCCGAGGAAAAGGCCAAGGCAGAACGCGCAGCCCAGCAGAAAGCCGACGCCGAGAAAGCCGCCCAGCAGTCCCAGGGTGCGCCCAAGGCCGAACCGGTAGCCGAGCAGCCCGCACAGGTGGATAGCGAACAGGCCGGCACATACCGGGCCCCGGAAAAGACAGCACCCCCGGTGCGCCCATCTGACCAGGACATTCTGCGCGCCATCGCCGCCGAGTTTCAGGTGGGCGTGCATACCGCCGCCAGCTGGGTGCTGGAAATGAATCAGCAAGAACTGGAACGGGTCGCCTAATTCATGGGCCCAGCGGGCGGTGGTTAACACCCGCAGCCAGGGCGCCCGGCTCCTTGCCCCCTCTTAACCACGGAAGGCCGTGGGGATAGCCAAAGGCGCGAGGGGTGCGAATCTCAGGGCGTGACCTGACCGACTGGCCGGCGTAACCGGCCCTCCCCATAGGGGTGCGTTCTGGAAAAGCTGAGGGATGCGTGTCGGGGCGATGGCCACGGACTCCCGAGAACACCGACACCCAGAACGCACCACCTATGCGGTGAATACAGCAATGCACGACGAGCGGAGAGAGCCCGCGCCGGAGACGTACCCGGCCACCGCATCCATAAACAACGGAGAGAGATATGAAAGCCATCGTGAAAATTGAAAAGGAAGTGGAAATCAAAACCGTGATTATCAATATCGCACCTCGCTATATCGGCGACAGCGGCGATGATGACATGCCAACAGACTTCCCGCTTCTCAATGATCAAAAAAACGAATGGGTCGCCCATGTCGATATTGATACTGGAGCGATCAAGGACTGGCCGCAGGGCGACTCTCGAGAAATGCACGTCAAAGTTTGCGACGCCGGCACTTACACGCTTTTGGACTCCTCCGGCAACTCGGTGGCCGTGCGCGATGGCTATGTGCCAAATGACCTTGTGCCGGGCTCTTACGGCGATTACGTCGAGCTTTCAATTAACGAGGAAGGAGTGATCACGAACTGGCCCAAAAATCCTTCCGTTGATGAATTCTTTGACGAGGATTGAGCAATGACCGAAGCATTGCGCGAACAGATCCTGCAGGCAGTGAAGGAAATCGGCCCCTGCACCTGCAGGGAGATTGCCAACCACATGGGCCTCAAATCGTCCTCCCTGGGCCAGCAGCTTCGTTTTATGGGTGAGGCCGGGCTGATCACCAAGGTGGGCATGGAAGACGGCAAAAACGCCATCTGGGACGACCATCAGGACCGGGCGGCGCAATTGCTTCACAGCTTCATAACCAAACCTGCCGGGGTTCCGCTATGAAACTCACCCCCGAAACAATCCAGCAACTGGCCGCCCACCGCATCAAGCCCTTGGGCGCCCCTGAACGGACCATACAGCGAGCCCAGCGCCTGGTGATGGTGAAGGTAGGCAAAGGCAAGACCGTGCCGGTGGCGCTGCGTGAGGCCACCAGCTTTGCGGCTAAGGAGACTGACCGCTAATGCGAATCCATCAGTACAGCACCAGCCAGATATGTGTGGTGCGGGACAACGGCAGCATCATCATGCGCACCATTGTTGATGACAACGAACGAGGCCGGCAGAGCCTGGTGCGCTGGATCAAGCGGTACAAGCAGAGGAAGGAGACTGACAAGTGAATGCACTTGAGATGATAGCAGCCCTGAAGGGCGCAGACGAAGAAACGGCCGCGGAGCTGGTTGAGCGGCTGCAATGCGGAGAGATTGACTGCTCAGTATTGCCCACCGGTAAAGACAGCGCAGTACAGCAAGCCCAAATCTGGGCTCAGGAAGCGCGAACCCAGAAAGGCATTGTTGAGGAAATCGGCAAGCTGGTTGGTTGCGCCAATGACTGGGAAACGGTTTCCGCAGTCAAAGCCGCCCTATCTGGCGCACAGCAGGGGGAGGCTGAGCCGGTGGCATGGGCGGTGTTCGCAGATAACGGGAACATCAGGATATGGGGCAGGGAAAAGCCCGCAGGCTTCCCGGATGCTGTGCCGATGTACCTGAGCCCAACTGTAAAGGATCTCTTGACAGTCCAGATCGACCCTATTGGGTATGCAGATCCTGACACTTTGTCTGACTATCGGGCAGGCGACAGGTTGCATATTCCTGTTTACCGCCCGGATGCGTCCGCAGAGTGGCAGGCCGGAATCCCGGTTTATCTCCACGCCGCACCCCAGCCCGCGCAGGTGCCGGAGGGGTGGAGGCTGGTGCCGGTTGAGCCGACAACCGAGATGCTTGGTGAAGGAGCTATCGCCCTTTTCGCCCAATCCAGAGAGCCTCTATCAAGCGCCTACAGGAGCATGCTCGCAGCGGCCCCAAGATGCCCCATGCTCACCGCCGCGCCTTCTGGTGATGCCAAGCGGGAGGCGGATAAGCCAATTAATGTTGACTGGCCTATCTGCAACCCTGCTTGCGACCCCTCTCTCAATGGCGGGACCAGGAGTAGAGGCTGTGTTTGCGAGGCGGCGAAAGCCTCAATAGCGCGCCAGTCATCTGATGGCGACGATAGCGAGGGGGTGGAGTGATGTACTTCTTATACAAGTCTGGCGTTTACGGCCATGGGGTGTTCTGGATCGGTAGCGACCTGAATGAAGGCAAGCGAATAGCTGAACACGCTGCAAGCATGGACAGTGACGATTACCACGAATGGGAGATTTACCGCTTCTCAGAGCAGGCCGAGTTTATGGCTAATGCGGAACATGAACTGGTTTTCGCCACTCGCAAGCACCCCACCAGCGAGGAAGAGTGATGGATAACTACTGCAAATATCCCAGCACATGCGGGATCGGAAGTGACTGTAGCGAATGCCTCTCTGATGCACTCACCGCAGCCAATGCCCGCATTGCCTATTTCGAGCAGCTTGCCGCCGACCGTCTGGTGCAAATGACTGCCGATGCCGAGCGGATTGCAGAGCTGGAAGAGACGCTGGTGACGCCCGCCGCGCCGCCGCCCTGCTGGAGAAGAAGTGATGGATAAAGAGGGCATGATGCAGGAATTTGTGAGCAGCGCCATCACTCCGCTGCTGGAGCGAGTTGTCACAAAGAAGCTGGTTCAGTCATTCGATGTGATCGCCGAACAGCAGAAGGCCAGCAATCGAAGCATGGTGCAGCGGATAAATGACCTTGAGGGGGCACTCCGAAAGGCTGCCGCCCGGCTGGAACGGTACGCGGTTCAGGTTGACGGTGAATGGGGATTATCGCGGGAAGCAGGCGAATTGTATGCCGACGGGGAAATGCCTGAAGAGTTGATTGCCGCACTGGCGCTGCTTAACAGGGAGCCCAAATAATGCCCTACTTCCGCGCCAGTTTCCGCCACACCTTCAGCACCGGGGATACGGTGGAAATGACCAGTAGCCCGTACCGGGCGAACAGTTGGGAGCATGCCAGGGAACTGGCCCGGGCGTTTGACTATGACGACGATGTGAGACTGGCTGTTGCTGACAAGTGGGTCTGCGGTGGCCGGCGCGAATACCCACAACTGACAGTGGTGGAGTGATGAAAGACAACCCGAACCTTGTCACCGAAGAAGAGCTGCTAGCCTGGACGCACTTCAAGACCCGGGCGCCCCTGATTCGATGGCTGGACCAGCAGGGAATCGAATACCACCGCGGCGCCGGCGGACGAGTGTGCACCACGCTGCAGGCCCTGAATTCGCGGGGCAGCGCCAACGATGACGGGCTGGAGTTTGCCTGATGGGTCGCGGACGCAACACAAGGCGGGATTCTGCCCTGCCAGAGTACGTTTACCGGGTCGCGAGCAAGAACCGGGTTATCTGGCGTGAGTATGCGGGGAAAGGCCGCTTCTCAGGCCAGATAACACTGGTTTCACCCAATGGGCACCCCCTGCCCCATGACGCGCCACACAGGGACATTCTGGAGGCCTATCAGCGACAAGTGGCCACCGGAGGCAAGCGAACCCTTGGTAACCTGCTCCGGGACTACATGGCGGCCCCCAGGGTGGCGCCCATTAAGCCAAAGACCCGGGCCGAATACCTGAAGTACGTGGACGCCATCGCGGCAAAGCCCATGCGCAACGGATCCAGATTCGGCGATGTGGCCCTGGATAAGATTTCCGCCGGCGTGATCGCCAAGTACCGGGACAGCCTGGCCGACAAGCCGACCACCGCCAACCGTCACCTGCAGTTCCTTTCTGTGGCGTTTGGCTGGGCCATTGAGCAGGAGCTGATGACCTCTAACCCGTGCCAGGGTGTGCGCCGGTACCGACTGGAGGCACGCACGCGCTACGTGGAAGACTGGGAGTTTGACCTGGTGCAGGGGCTGGCGCCGGACTATGTGGCCGTAATGATGGAGCTGGCGTTCCTCATGCGGGCACGGAAGGGGGAGATTCTTGCCCTGCGCCGGGAGCATGTGACTGACCGGGGCATTTTCCTGGAGCGGAGCAAAAACAGTGAGTCAGAGGTGACTTTGTGGACGCCGCGGCTTCGGGACGCCTACAAAGCGGCCACGGCCATCAACCGGGGTGTGATCAGCCCATGGCTGCTGCACGGCAAAGACGGGGACGCCATCAAGCCGGAGGCATTTTCTACTGCCTGGCAGCGACTGATGGCCAAGGCCCTGACCAAAGGCCTGAAGGAGCGGTTCACATTTCACGATCTGAAGGCCAAGGGCCTGACGGATGATTCGGAACACTGGGCGGGGCATAAATCGGAGAGGATGCGCCAGGTCTACCACCGGCTGGCCCGGGAGAAGCAGGCGACGCGGTAGACGTTTTTGATGCCGGGTTTGATGCTGGGCCGAAAAAGAAAAGGGCCCGCAAACCTGCGAGCCCTTGTCATGTATGGCGCACCGGGGAGGATTCGAACCCCCGACCTACTGGTTCGTAGCCAGCATTACAAAACTGAAAATACAGCGCCTTACAATGATTCCGGCATAAAATTACTGCCTGTTTGTGGCCTTATGCATCAATGACTTAAAGGAACTTTGATGCTGTCTCGGCAACCCAATATACTGTCCTTAATAACAGTATAAGTGGTGTCCCATGACCGCCTTGCTTCTTGGCCCATTTCAGTCCGGCTCCCATGCCCCGCTTTCCTATTTCAGCGAACGGGTTTCCGCTGGTTTCCCCTCCCCTGCCCGGGGTTACATGGAAGACCCGCTGGACCTGAACGATCTGTGCGTCAGCCGGCCGGCCGCAACGTTTCTATTCCAGGTGGCCAGTGACGCCATGACTGGCGCCGGTATCTTCCCGGGGGATGTGCTGGTGGTAGACCGGAGCATGAAAGCCTGGCATGGGTGCCTGGTGATCGCAGAGGTGGCCGGGGAACATATTGCCCGCCGCCTGCAGCTAAAGCCACGCCAGGGGCTGCTAGCAGAAAACGAGGAATACCACCCGATCTGGATGGATGACGGTGTGCCAGCTCACGTTTATGGTGTGGTGACATGGACTGTCAGGAACCACCGGGGAGGCCGTTCAGATGTGCGGCAGGATGGATGTGGACGAGGGGCCGGTGAAGGAATTCATCCGGGACACCCTAAATATTGAACTGGACCTGCGAACAAACCATGACCTGCGGCCCACGCAGAGAGTGGCCACGATAGGCAATGACAGGCACCAGGTAAACGCTACTTGGGGAATCCAGCCAGCCTGGGCAAAGAAGCTGCTAATCAACGCCCAAGGCGAGACAGCCGCCGAGAAGAAGACTTTCAGGAACGCCTTTGCTGAATCACGCTGCTTGGTGCCCTGCTCTGGCTGGTACGAATGGCGGGATGAAGGCGGCCCCAGAAAGGAGAAGTATCACTTCGCAGCGGCGGACGGGAATCCGCTGCTGATGGGAGGGATTCTCTTCCCAGGGGAAGAAGGGCCGAAGCTGGTCACCCTGACCATCACCCCAAACCAAGCATGCGCCGAATACCACCACCGCATGCCCCAGTTCGTGCCGCATCAGCACCTGGAGCAATGGCTTACCGGATCCGTGGAAGAAGCCTTGCAGCTGGTGGCGCCGATGCCCGACGGCAGCGTTCAGATTCAGCGGGCATGATCGTCAGCCATCACCTACAGACGCCACCCCTGGCACCTGACACCCTGATCATGCCCGCCGCCGGCCACCGATCTCCATTCACCGGCCAGCGACAGACGTGTCAGCGGTATGCGGCGGGCCACTGCTCCGGCCCGAAGTCGTCTATCGTTGACCATTTGATTTGGGAGGCTTTCATCTAAGCTCCTTATTGGCTCGTTCTAAGCCATGACCCATCGAACGACACAAAAACCGAACCCGAGCCCGCAGTCAGGGTGATGTCTCCAGAGGTGTCTACATAGGTTCCTGCCGACTTAATAACTACGTCCTGCCCCCCCGGCTTAACTAGCACGGTCATGACCTGGCCGCCTTTTACCGGCTCAAAAAAATTCGTCATGTCTATGCTTGCACCCGCGCTAGATGAGTCAATCAGCACGCTGATATAATCGGACGAGTCGCTTTCTATGAACTCGCCTGAGAGGCTGAAATTTCCACTTTTGCTCAGTTCATAAAGCCCGCGCTTACCAGAGATTCCGCCGGACAAGACCCAGTCAGCCGCAATAGTTGCTCCTGCACCGGCATTTACGAATGGATTGGAAAAATCGGGAGCAGAGTCCATGTCTGTATTGATGAAAACGCACCGCCCGTCTGACGAAGATAAGTCGCCAAGCACCGCCAGTGAGGCTCCGGCAACTATAATTTTGTGCCGCCTGCATTCAACAACGCTGTCATCCGCCGCCAGTTTAGCTAGCCTAATGTTTGTCCCCGGTGATCCGGTCAGATCAGATTCGCCGCCAGTAATGTAAATTTGCCCGCCATCGCCAGACCGGTAATAAGAACCTGTCGACGCTCCACCGATTTTTCCTGCGGATCGTGGCTCAACCAGCGTTATGCTGCCATGGCTACAGTCAACAAGGGGACCATCTGATCCGTCAATTATCACATCTAACCCAGTTGCTCTAACATCATCAATCCTGCCGCCAGAAACTCCGTCAAGTCGCACAGGAGAAACTTGGCTGAACTCACCCCTTTTCGGTCGATGTATAAACCCGTTGATCCTATGGCCACCAGAATGGTCAGAATCGGCATACTCTGAGCGCATTACCAGACCGTCACCACCGTGATTTTCGCAATTTACAATGACGCCGTTTCGCCCCCTAAGCTGGAATCCCCACGCAGTGCCATCCGTCGACCTCGTTGGCCAAAAATTTCGGCAGTTGTGAAATTTTACCCCCCACGATTCCGGGTGAGTGTCAAAGCCGCTGCCCTGACCAAACGTGCTAACCCCGTCATAGACGCAACTGAACCAATTCCTTCCGAACGCAGCGGGGTCATCACTGTCTGGGTTAAATCCAGCCCCATCAGTATAGACGTGTCGGCAGTGTGACCCCGTGGGACTGTGATGCTGGCCGTACCCGCAGGAACGCTCAACAATCGCATATCCGAACTGCTTGTTTAACGTGTCTGTTATCAGGTTTCTGGCGCTGATATTCCAGGTTTGTGGCTTGTAGCAACCCAGAAAAGTCAAGAATTCTCCGACCGTCCCGTCTGCGCTCATCCCGGAAACTTTCGGGCTGTGTACCCCTTTAATCAGAACTGTTTCGTTTCTAGTCGACCCCGAAAATTCGCCGGATTTATGGAATGTTACGCTCCCGGAAATATCAATCGTTACTGCATCGTTCAACGCTGCGCACTGTATCCCTGATGTATATGAGTGCTCTAGGCGGTGACGCAGGTACAGCCAATTGTTACCGGTATCAATATCCCCAATCTCTGAATACTCGCCCTGTTTTTGATTATCGGCAGGGTCTAGTCCGGGAATCAGGTCCTCAGAAAACAATTTTATGGCCTGTCCTATTTCATACGCTGTCGCATCTGAAACAGTCACACGAGTTAGCTGTGTGCTACCCCCGCCAAGATCGTAAGATACATCCGTAACGGCTGTCACAGATTGTCTCTCTATATAATCAACAATGAACGAAATAGGTGTAAATCCAGCGGGGTTTGAGGAGTAATCGACAGTTATCTGGGCATCATCAAACTCGATTTTTTGAGTTACATTTTTTACAACAATTGGTCCTGTTACGCTGTAATTGCGGGAGGCGCGCTTAATGACGTCAGACTGGAAAGAGAGCCATGCAGAAACGTCTCCGTCGAACATTTCCGGGGTCAGCGCCACATAGTCAATGCGAACGAACCCCCCAGCCGTCCCATCACCCCCATCAAGCGGACGATAAACGCCGCCCTGTGGGTCGGCATCAACTAGCGCCTTAATATCATCAGTCGTATACCGCCAAGCGCCAGCGCCCGCACCGGTTGCAATGCTGAACTGCTGGCCATCGTAAAGCCCTGTCAGCGCCGTTACCTGCTCGATGGTGTCTTTCCAGGTAACGCTGTCCCTTATGGCGCTGGCCGTTGCGCTGCTGGCAGAGTAGTAGACTTGAGCCAGCTTCTTGTCCAGCACCTTTACGGAATAGTCGCCCTCAATTAAAACGGTAACTGGGGAGCCGTTATATGTCGGCACACCTCCGGCGCCGGTGCGGACCGGCTGAGAGCCAGCCACTTTTGTTCCGTCTTCCTGAAGAAAAACGATAGCCTTTTGGTTGGACGCAATTTGCGGGTCTAGATCGGGCTCACCAATGAAGATATAGCCGCCGGCCACCGGCTTTCCTTTGTCGAACAGTGGGAAATAGCCATAGGTCAATGACAGGGCTGTCTGCGCCATATTGGGCCTCGTTTACGGTCGTCCAGATACGAAAAAACCCGCACAATGGCGGGCTCTCGGTGGGCTGGGGCAGGCGCCCCATCGTTTATTTGTTGATCGGTGGTATAGTGGTTCCCAAGGAGGGAATCTTGATGCGATTTACAGTCTTGCCGGCGTTGTGGGCACTACTTTCGGGCTGTTTGTTTGAAGAGGAATGGACAGCCTTTGTATATCCAGACGCCAACAATCTATTGGTTCATAGCGAGGCGGGTCCATTTGCCAGCTTTGCAGAATGCCAGGCAGCGGCCATAGGCACATTGCGCGGCAAAGGTCTTGCCTCAGTCGGTGACTACGAATGCGGGCTGAACTGCAAATATGACCCAGAATGGCAGGCCAGCACCTGCGAAGAGACCAGAAAATGAGCCAGGAATATGACTGACTTCCAGGTTTTTGCCCTCTTGGCATTGATTGCCGTTATCGCCCTTCTGTCTTTGTGCGTGGTGTTTTTGGCTGTTACCGCTTACGCGCTATGCATTGCCGTTGTTGCTCGGCCTGACGTGGAAGAATCAATGAAGGTGCTGCCACGCCTCTATCTGAAGGTGTCGTCTCTCGTTATGGGGGCGCCCCCCTCCGCAGCCGCGGCCCTGGTTAAATTCAGCATAGCGGCCTTGGTTGTGGCCGCTATTGTGTTCTGGTCGTCTCGGTTGGCGGGGTAGCCTCGTCAGCGCCAGAAGAAAGCCACGCTGTAACCCCCATCCTGGCTATCGCCTTCTTGTCCTTCTCAGGCAGCTCTGCCGTGTATCGCTTCCAGGCCGGACTGTTAACCAGCCCTCTTTCTGACGCGGATATGCGGCCCTCTTTTGCGTCGTTCACCACATTTACTACATGGCGCTGAAAAGCCGGCGATGACAACACCTCACTGGCAGCAACGTTCAGCCTGGTGGGTTTCTTCCCTGCTGTTAGCGCTGCGCCCGCTGCTGCGCCTGCAGCCGATCCTGCCGGCCCTCCCATCATCCCGCCAACTGTCCCGCCGCCGGAGATAGAAAGTGACTGTCCCACCTTGCCAACAATGGACTCCCCGAGCTTGAACCCCTGTTCGGCAGCCGCCAGTCGTCCGGTGGCAATCTTGTCCTCGTTGGCCCGCTTTACGGCTGAGGTGATTTTCCCAAGGGCATCAATATCCTGCCTTGCCTGCTTTGGGAGGTTCCGGTAAAGGGCAGTCTTTGCGGCAGGATTGGCCTGAACTTGGTTATAGAATGCGTTGAATTTTGCGATATTGGCCCGGGGGTCCATATTGCGGCGATCAATGATCTGGTCATAAACGAACGAGGTTACTGCGCCTTGTCGCTGCCCTGCCGGGATGGCGCTCACCACATCCTCAAATTCCTTCACGCGACCTTTGGCCAGCCCCTTCACTTTACCCTCGAAAATAGAGGAAAAGGATTTATCCAGGCGCTTGCCAAGCAGCTTTTCCGCTGCTTCCTGGGCCTGCTTTTTGACCCCGGTGGCCTTCATCGCTGCCGCATAGTCGTCACCAAAACCCATATCCTCGGCGATTCGCCGCTGGGTGCCGGATACCAAGCTGCCGTATCGGTTCAGGTCGTAGCTGGCCGCATCGCCAAAAGTGGATTTTCCGCCCCTGGCTGCATTGAGCTCCTTGCGCAATCCACTGATGGCGCTCCATGTCTTGGG
>NZ_LWEJ01000275.1:0-15520 GCF_001635525.1 Alcanivorax sp. HI0007 | reverse complement strand
TCCGATTGATCAGGGCTGCAGGTTCAACTCGTAGATAGCTTCGTTGCCGCTGTCATCCAGCAGGGTGGCCATGAAGCTGCCACTGGCGCCGGCGACCGCGTCGGCCACGAAGTTCTTGGCGCGGTCGGTGTTGGGTACCCGGAAGACGATTTGCAGATCACTGCTATAACCCAGGATCGGTGCGAAGGACCAGTTGTTGTCGGCGGTGGGGGTTACCGGGCTGTTGGCCTGGATGTAGTTGCCGACCACCTGGCGGTTTTCGTCCGGAGATTCGATCACCACATGGTCGCCACCGGTGCCGGCAAAGTGGCCGCCGGTAGCACGGTAGTTGTTGCTGGCGATGAGAAATTCCTGGGCCGGGTCGATGGCGGCACCTTCGAACTGCAGGTCAACGATGCGGCTGCCGTCGCTGATCTTGACGCAGTCACGATCGTAGCGGGCCGGTTCGGTCACATCGATCTGGTAGCTGACGCCGTCGATGACATCGAAGTTGTAGGTGGGGAAGCCACTGAAATCCACCAATTCCTGGCGGTCGGCGGTGTCGGTGATCTGGAAGAACTGTGAAGCAGAACATTCCAGCCATTGTTCCAGTTCGGCCCCGGTTACCTTCACTGCCATCAGGGTGTTCGGGTAGAGGTACAGGTCGGCGATGTTCTTCACTTGCAGCTCGCCAGCGGGGACCACAGTAAAGCTGCTTTCCTCGGCGCAGACCCCGTCACGGTCACAGGCCTTGAACGGGGCGGCGGCGGATAATACCGGCAGGCCATCCAGCTCGGTGCCGACAATGGCGTCTTCTACATAGGCTTTCTGGGCATCGCTGACGATCTGGATGGACGGATCGTCCTTCACCACCGCCAGGAAACTGAAGATGTCGTCAGTGGATTCGCCGATCACCTGGCCCATGTAGTCCAGGGTGGCGTCGTGGTCGGGTTTCACCAGGGCGGTCAGTGCGGCATCTGCCTCGCCTTCCGGGTCCAGGGCCCGGGCTTCCACCTGGCTGTTTACCACGGTCCAGCTTTCGCCATCCTCATTGAGTGCCAGGGTCAGGTCGATGATGCCCAGGTGGCTGCCCCAGTAGCCGGGCATGACCGAAGGCACCCCCTTGATGGTGCCTTTTTCCAGATCCACGTTGGCGGTGTTGGCAAAGCTGTCCGAAGGGAACGTCAGGTGGCTGTGGCCGAACATGATGGCGTCGATGCCTTCCACGTCCGCCAGATACCAGCTGCTGTTTTCTGCCTTGGCGTCCTTCGAGTAGGCGGTAGTGTTGATGCCGGAGTGGGGAATGGCGACGATGATGTCCGCGCCTTCCGCTTTCATCTGCGGCACCAGTAACTCCGCGGTGGCCTTGATGTCCTTGGCGGTGACCTTGCCCTCCAGATTCTTCTTGTCCCACTGCATGATCTGCGGTGGCAGGAAGCCGATAAAGCCCAGGGTCAGGTCGTGGGGGTTGCCGTCCCGGTCGTAGACCGTTTTGGTGATCAGTTTGTACTGATCAAAATACGGGGTGCTGCCGTCGGCGCTGAACACATTGGCGCTGATGTAGGGGAAGGCGGCGTCGTCCACGCTTTCGGCGAGGAAATCCAGGCCGTAGTTGAATTCGTGGTTGCCGTAGTTGCCCACGTCGTAGGCCATTTCATTCATGACCTTGTAGACCGGGTGCACCTCGCCGCTGGTGAGCCCCTGCGCCTGGCGCCAGTCGCCCATGGGGCTGCCCTGGATCAGGTCACCGTTGTCGACCAGTGCAGAATTTTCCGGGTAGGTGATTTCGGCGCGGGCCTGTTTGACCAGCATGGCGGTGCGCACCAGGCCATGGCCGTTGTCCACGCTGTCACTGTAGTAGTTGTAGTCCATCACATTGGCGTGGATGTCGGTGGTTTCCATCAGACGCAGATCCACCCGTGGGCTGGTGTCCTGTTGGGCGGGGGTGTTGTCGTCATCGCCGCCGCAGCCACTGAGCAGGGCGCCGCCGGCCAGCGACAGGGCGAGCAGGAATCGCAGTGAAGCTTTCATGATGTGTCCTGTGTGTCGGGTTGGGAAAGGCGGCGCGAACGCCGCCAGGCAAGGGTTCAAGAAGAGTCAGGGGCAGTCGCTGATCACGGTGAGTGAGCTCACCGATTCCAGGCTTGGGTAACTCATGTAGAGGTCGCGCACGCCGTCCACTTCCAGGGTCTGGCCGATCATGGCCGGGTTGTTGGCGGGGCTGTATTCGGCGCGCTGGTCGGATTCCAGCTTCACGTAGACGCTGGTGCTGTTGTTCAGGTCGCCCAGCTCCAGGGCATAGGGGTCGTTGACGCCACCGATCACTTCGCCCACCACGGTTAGCGGGGTGCCCTGGCTGCTGGCGTAGGCGTCGCTTACCGACACCGCGCCGCTGCTGCCACAACTGCCGCCGCCGGTACTGCCATCCACCAGCTGCATGTCGGTGACGTACTCGATACTGGGCTCACCCATGTAGATATCACGCTCGCCGCTCACCTGCAGGGTTTCACCGATCACTGCCGGGTTGTTCTGGGGGCTGAAGTCGTTGCGGTACTGGCTTTCCAGTTTCACGTAGAGGGTGGCGCTGCCGGCGCTGTCCTCTATTTCCAGGGCGTACTCGCCGTTGATGGCCTGGGTGATCACGCCTTCCACGGTGACGGTGGTGCCAGTGGGTTCGGCCAGGGCCTCGCTGACGGACAGCACCTCCCCGCCGCCAGAGCTGCCACCGGGGCCGTTCGGGGCACCGTAGGCGCCATAGTCGAAGGTGCTGGCATCCCAGGGGTTATAGCCGCCGGAGGGGGTATTCCAGGGCTGGCCGTTGTCCGGGTCGTCCAGCTCTTCGCTGGCCATGGGAGTGGGGGTGGCGGTGCCGGCCGGGTGGGCGCTGCTGTTGAACTGGGTGTAGCTTTCCGGGGTGGCCAGCCAGTCGATCAGGTTAATGCTGAGCTGGGCGGCGTTGCCGGCATCGGTCCAGCCCGGGTAGGTGCTCTTGGTGTTGCCGTTGTCCTGGCGCTTGTACTTGGGTGAGGCATCTTCGATGGGGCTGGAGTCGCCGATAAAGGCGGCCTTGCCGGCACCGGACTTGGCGATGGCCACGTAGGGGCCCTCGGCGGTGCCGCCGAAGTAGAGCCCAGAATCCACAGCATGGCTCCAGCGGCTGGGGCTGTCGCTGGTGGAGAAATACACCAGGCCCTTGGCCCGGTTCGGGTCGGTGATGGCCAGGGTGGCGCCGCCGGCCATCAGTACCGGGCCTACGCCGGTGGTCAGCCCCTCAACCTGGCTGGCGGGTTCGATGCCGCTGGCGCCGCTGTGCCAGTCGATGGCGTTGAAGCGGAAGCGGATGCCGAACTCCTGGGCCAGCCAGCCGCTGGTGGTGCCCGGGTTACGCAGGTCGCCGTAGCTGCCGCCCACATTGAACTGGGACAGGGTGGAGCGGTTATAGCCGTTGAACACCTCGGTGCTGTCCCAGGTGTTCAGGTTGCGGTCCGCGTTGTAATGGTCGGCCACAAAGAAAATGCCCTTGCCGGCGGCCACAAAATCTTCCAGGGCTTGCTGTTCGGCCAGGGTGAAGGGACGGTTGCTTTCCGCCAGTACCAGCACATCCGCGTGACTGATGGCGGTGTAAGTGATGACCGCTTCGTTGGCGTTGCTGTTGGCGGTGGTTGGGGTGGTGTAGTCGTCCACAAACTGGATAACGCCGTCGCTGTTCTTGTCCACACCCCGGTATTCCTGCACCGTATAGCCTTCGGCCACCAGCGCATCGGCGAAGTCGGAAAAGGCGCCGTCGATCACCCAGTCCGCGTTGCCTTCGGTGCCCCCGTGGGACACGTCGAACAGCACCACCTTGCCGTTGTCGTTGGCGCCGGGGGTCTTGATGGGGGCGGGGTAGTTCCACTGGTAGGCATGGGCCGACCCCAGTGAGGCGGCCAGCAGGCCGGCGAAAAGAATGTGCTTCATGAGTGTTCATCCCTGAGCAGAAAATGGAGTGTCCAGAGGGTGGCGGCGTGACAAGTCCCGGGCGTAAAAAACCTGTGAATTTTAGGTGAATGCCGTTCGTTTTATGGCAGGGTAGGCATTACTGGCGAAAACAGGACAATCATCATGGCCCGGTCATGAGCGGGTCATAACAACGGCAATGGAGCGGTGTGGGTAAATGGAGAGGGAACATTATGAGTGCGCAGGCCAGCCCGACGGCACTGTCCTCCCTGTCGCTGGTGTCTGACAGCGACCAGGCGTTCACCCTGCGTGTCACCCTGGTCCGTCTGGCCCGGCGAACCCTGGATGTGCAGTATTACATCTGGGATGACGACACCACCGGCAAGCTGCTGATCTACCGGGTGCTGGAAGCGGCGCGCCGGGGGGTGAAAGTGCGCATGCTGCTGGATCACGCCAATCAATTGGGCCGGGATGTGAAGTGGGCGGCACTGGACGCGCACCCCAATATCGAGGTGCGTCTTTTCAACGCCTTCCATGGTCGCTACAAGCACTTCCTGCAATGGTTGCACCATGCGCCGCTGCTGAATCACCGCATGCATAACAAGGCCTGGATCGTGGATGGCGAACGGGCAATTGTGGGCGGTCGCAATATTGCCGATCATTATTTTGGCGTGAATGCGTCCACCAATTTTCGTGATCTGGACCTGTACGCCCGCGGTCCCATCGTTGCCGATACCCAGGCCGCGTTTGATTGCTACTGGGACAGCCCGCTGGCCATGCCCATGAAGACCCTGCGTCGTTACCGGGAAACGGCGGCGGATCGAGTCTGGCAGTGGTTGCGGCAATGGCGCCGCACCCTGAGGAACTATCCCTACCTGTTTCCCCAGCACGAAGCCTTCTTCACCGAATACCTGACGGCCCAGGATCGCCAGTGTGTGCAGGCCCATGCGGTGTTGCTGTTCGACAGCCCGGACAAGGCCGCCGGGGTCAAGCAGACGTTGATGGGCGATCAACTCGCCCACCTGCTGGCCCGGGACGACCATCAGGAGCTGCTGATGGAGGCCAGCTACTTTATTCCCGGCGATGCCTTTGTGGCGGAACTGGCGGAGATGAAACAACGGGGTGGCCGCGCGGCGGTGCTCACCAACAGCCTGGCCACCAATGATGTGATTGCCGCCCACGGGGCCTATGCCCGGTACCGGAATGGCTTGCTGGAGGCGGGTGTGGAGCTGCACGAATTGAAAGCCAACGCCCGTGCCCTGCACCGTCAGGTACGGTTGTTCAAGGGGCGCTCCCGGGCCAGCCTGCACACCAAGGCCATGGTGCTGGACCGGCGCGAGGTGTTCGTGGGCTCGTTCAATATTGATCCGCGCTCGGTGCATCTGAACACGGAGATGGGCTACTACGTGGCGTCTGCGGAACTGGGCCAGCAGGTCGCGGCGTTCATCGAAGAAGGCCTGGCGCCGGAAAACAGTTATCGGGTCGATAAAGAGCAGGGAACACTGACCTGGGCCGGCGATGGCCATGACGGTCGGCCGGAGGTGCACCACAACGAACCCGACGTGACCGTATGGCGACGCATGCTGGCGTGGTTGCTGTCGCTATTGCCCATTGAGCGGATGTTGTAGCGCCGGCATGCTGTGCCCGATTGCGGGTCCCCTGTAGGAGCGCCCTTCCAGGGCGCGAACGGTTCTTTCGCTCCGATTTTGTTCCACGCAAAGAATCGGGCGCCTGGCAAGGTTCGCGCCCTGGAAGGGCGCTCCTACAGCGTTATCAAAACCGCCTTTAACCCCATCCTAATAGGAGAAATTCATGCCCCAGCCGTTCTGTTTCCGTTTCCGGGTGCGCTATAACGAATGCGATGCCCAGCAGGTAGTGTTCAATGCCCGCTACGGAGACTATGTGGATCTCGCCATGACCGAGTTTATGCGCGCCATGGGCTGTGACTACAACCAGCTGTTGGCCCAGGGGCTGGATAACCAGGTGGTGAAGCTGACCACGGAGTGGCAGTCCTCGGCACGCTTTGATGAGGTGCTGGATGTGTTCGTATCCCTCACACATCTGGGCAACACCTCCTTCACTCTGGAAGCGGATATTCGCCATGCGGATGAAGGGCGCGCCATCGCCCGCGCGGAAGCGGTGTACGTGATGATGACCACGGAACCGTTTGCGAAAACGCCGGTGCCGGAGGGCCTGCGCGAACAGCTACAGGCCGGGGCACCGGGTGTGGTGGTTGATCAGAGTGGACGCCCGTAACGAAGGGAGTTACGCCTTTGCTGATCTCTCAGCGCCAGATTCCCGGCAGCGAGAGTGCTCTCGAACTGAAAGCCAATGGCCTCATCCTGCAGCACCGCCAGATATTGGCGGAGGCATTCAATATCGATTCGTGCTCGGAGCATTTGAATGCCGAAATGGGCTACTATGCGGCGTCTGAAGTAGTGGGCCAGCAGGTTGATGCCGTTACCGAAGAGGGGACGGTGATCACACCGTCGGGTTTTCGCTGTCCCGGTAGTTCGCCACACGCTACAACCCTCCTGCCGCCATGCCGGCATTGTTATTTGCTTCGCTGACTCTTCCGGCCGTCCTGTATTGAAAAGTTTTGGAGAGTGTTATGCCCCAGCCGTTCTGTTTCCGCTTTCGGGTTCGCTATCAGGAATGCGATGGCCAGCAAGTGGTTTTCAATGCCCGTTATGCGGATTACGTGGATCTTGCCATTAAGGAGTTCATGCGCGCTCTGGGGTGCGAGTACAGCCAGTTGCAGGCACGAGGGCTGGATAATCAGGCGGTGAAGCTAACCCTGGAGTGGCAATCCTCGGCGCGCTTCGACGATGTGCTGAACGTGTTTGTGTCAGTCAAGCAACTGGGCAATACCTCCTTCACCCTGGAAGCGGAGATCCTCCACGCTGACGATGGCCGCGCCATTGCGTCTTCGCAAGCGGTGTACGTGATGATGACCAACGAACCCTTTGAAAAGACACCGGTGCCGGACGACCTGCGCGAATTGTTTCTGGCCGGGGCACCGGGGAGGGTCATCGACCAGAGTGGTCGCTAGCAACTGCTTCAAACCACACGGCGCGGTACAGGGTTTGGGCTATGGCCTTCTGTACCCGCGCCTGACCGTCAGGCGCGGGTGTCACACCAACAACGCTAGTGTGTGATCTGCGACTCAGTCGCCTGCCACATCCAGCACCACTTTGCCCTTGGCGGTACGTGAGGTGAGCGCGGCGAGCGCCTGTTCGTAGTCCTCGAACGGGAACACCTGGCTGATGCGCGGATTGATCTTGCCCTGATTGAAGAGCTGCATCAGTTCCATGATGTTCTGGATGTTGGTCTGTGGCTCTTTCTGGGTGAAGGCGCCCCAGAACACGCCGACAATGGAGCAGCCTTTCAGCAGTGCCAGGTTGGCGGGGATTTTCGGAATGTCGCCGGCGGCGAAGCCGACGATCAGCAGCCGGCCGTTCCAGGCCATGTTGCGAATGGCCGCTTCGGTGAACTTGTCACCCACCGGGTCGTAGATCACGTCCACGCCTTTCGGATAACGCTGTTTGAGCGCGTCCTTCAGGTCTTCCTCGGCGTAGTTGATCAGGTCATCGGCGCCGGCCTCTTTGGCCACCGCCAGTTTCTCTTCACTGCTGGCACAGGCGATCACGGTGGCGCCCATGGCCTTGCCCAGCTCCACGGCCGCCAGGCCCACCCCGCCGCTGGCACCCAGCACCAGCAGGGTTTCCCCGGGCTGGATGTTGGCGCGCTGCTTGAGGGCGTGGTAGCTGGTGCCGTAGACCATGGAGAAGGCGGCGGCGGTGTGGTCGTTCATGCCGTCCGGCACCGGGATCAGCTGGTTTTCCGGCACCAGGATTTCTTCCGCAAAGGCACCGTAGCCGGTCAGGCCCATGACCCGCTGACCGGGTTTGAAACGCTGAACGCCTTCGCCCACGGCCAGCACTTCACCGGCCATTTCGCCGCCCGGTGAAAACGGCAGCTCCGGCTTGATCTGGTACTTGCCTTCGATGATCAGGGTGTCGGGGAAATTCAGGCCGGCGGCCTTTACCCGCACCTTGACCTGACCCTTGCCCGGCTCGGGGGAAGGGATGTCGTCGATGACCAGCGTATTCGCCGGTCCCAGTTCCTTACACAAAATCGCGCGCATGCGTTGCTCTCCCGGAATTCCGTTTTTTATGTGTAGCAGACGCTAACGCCGATGGGGGGATTAGACAAATGCATGGGGTGGATGGGGGGGAATAAAGGCGGCTTATAAAGAAGGGTAGGAGCCATGCTCGCATGGCGAATAGCCCTGAGGATGGGCTATTGCGAGCCGGTTCGCCATGCAAGCATGGCTCCTACAGAGGGGGCTTACCGATGCCCGGTGAACTCCACCACCTGCTGGAAGGTGGGGCGGTTCTGCCAGTGGATGGCAGGCACGCTGGCCAGGCCGATGGCGCGATGCTGGATCTGGTCCTGGGTTTCGTCCACGTTCCAGCTGTCCATGCTGGCGATGCCGCCCAGTTCTGCTATGGCCTGGTTGAGGCTGTTGGCCAGGGCGCTGCGGCAGGTGGCCAGGTCATTGCTGCCGGCGCAGCGCAGGGCCCGGTAGGGGCTGGCGCTGGTGCCCGCGGCCTGTTCCAGCACCCGCTCCAGATAACCGTAGTAGCCATTGTTGTAGGCGGAGCCGCCGGCACCGGGTTTGTTGTCGCGGCCCATCAGTGACAGGTTCTGGCCATCCACGTCTTCCACAGCGGTAATCTGCGGTAGCAGGATGTCGATCATCAGCGGATACCAGGCATCCATCAGGGCCACGGCGGCTTCCTCATCGTAGTTGCCGTCACCGTCCCGGTCCCGGCGCAGGGCGCCGTTGGCGACCCAGTCCTGCATCAGGCGGATGGCGCTGTCCTGGTCGCCGGTGACCGGCGCGCTTTCCAGCAACGCCAGGGCGGCAGGGACGATTTCCTGGCCGCGCAGATCTACGGTGGCGGCGTCGCCCATGGCTTCCACCATGCGCGCCCGGGTCACGCTGCCTTCCTCAACCAGTTGCTGCAGACGCACATCGAGGATGTCGTTGCGATGGGCGGAACCATAGGGCGCATGGGCGTCGGCGGCCCACCAGTCCCGGGCCGGGCGGTTGTTCCAGCTGGCCAGGTAGCCGCGCGGTGGGTTGCTCTCCTGCGGGTGTGCCTGTTGCGGGATAAAGCCGTTCCAGTCGTACTGGCCATTGCCCCAGCTGGGCAACTCCGGATGGATGCCGTTGGCCCGTTGCGGGTAGTCGCCGGAATGGAAGAAGGCGATATCCCGATCATCGATATAGAACCAGTTAAAGCTGCCGGTGGTGTTGTGGAACACGTCGTAGAAACTCTGCACGTCGTGCACATCGTTGCGGCTGGCCTGCAGGAACGGCAGGGCGGTATCCAGCTCGGCGAAGTAGGTGCTGCGCTGGCGGGTGACCGCCACGGGCAGGCCGGACACGGTGGCAAAGCCGATCACCGGGCCGTATTCCTGGGTGCGGATCACCCGGCGAGTGACCGCTTCGTTCTGACCCACTGCTTCCGGATCGGTGGAAGAGGCCAGATTCCAGCGGGCCACCCATTGCTCGTCGATCACATCGAAGGGTTTGCACTGGCCGTTGACCTGGTAGCCACCCTCACCATGGGCCGGAGACTCCGCCGGTTCACAGCGCTGCACGACGCGCACGTCGGTCAGGTCGGAGCTGCCGGAGGTGGCGCTCCAGGCGAAGTCCGGGCCGCGCCCGATGACCACATAGGGCAGGCCGGTGAAGGTCATGCCGCGGGTGTTGATGTCGCCACCATGGACGGCCATTTCCAGCAGCAGCTGGGGCACGAAATAGCTGGTCTGCGGACCGAACACGGCCAGTGGCTGGCCGCTGGCGGAATGCTCCGCATTGAGCAGCAGGGCATTGGACATGACGCTGGGGAAGCCGTCACGCAGACCCTGAATACCGGTTTCGATGGCGGCGATGCGCTGCATGGCCTGTTGCTGCTGTTGCTCGCTGAGGCTGTGCTCCCGGGTCCAGAGTGCGGGCAACTGGCGAGTGAGACTGGCCCACTGCTGTGACAGGGCCTGGCCGCCATCGTCCAGGAAGGACAGGGACAGGATGCCACCGAGTAGGTCCCCCACGGTATCCAGCAGACCACCGACCACACCGGTGCCGGGCAGGGCGGGCACATTGCCCAGGGCTTCCGGACACTCGGGCTGGCCGGGGCGGCCACAGGGAGCATGGCTGAGCGGGTCATAGCTCTGGAAGGAGCCGGCATCGAACATCACCGCGCCGGGGAACTGGCCAGCCAGCTCACCACTGAGCGGGCAGATGTCCGGCAGCGTGGGGGGGGACTGGGTGGCGAAGGATTTCGTGGTGGTCACGGACGATTCCGGATCGGTGCCATGACGCAGGTCCTTCCACAGGTCGCAGGCGATTTCCTTGCTGCCGGTCTGGGCCTCCAGGGCCTGGAGCAGCAGCACATTGTTGTGCTCGTTGCCGCCGCCGCCGGCGAAGATGCCCTGGATCAGGGTGGCGATGGCGACCACGTCTTCAATCACGAACGGTTCCAGTTGCACCCCCAGGGCCACGTATTCCACGGGCACTTGCAGCAGCCCGCTACGGGCGTCGGCCACGTACTGGTTGAGGCCGGCCACATAGTTGGTGGCATCATCGAACACCTGGGCGCCGTCATCGCCGAAACGGGCGATGGTGTTGGCGATCATGGTGGTGCGGTCCTCTTCCCGGTAGGGGGCGTTGACGGCAATGTCCTCGTCAAAGGCAAAGTCCGCCGGGCCCAGGAAGCGGGACAGCTCACCACGACCGGCGCGACGCAGTACGTCGAGCAGGAACAGGCGGTCGGCGGCGGTCACATAGCCCACGCCAAACAGGGCATCGCGACGGGAGTCACCGAAAATGTGGGGCACCCCGAAATTGTCGCGCTTGATATCCACCTGATAGCCGGCCGCATCCAGGCTCAGCTCGCTTTCCCAGTTGCCCGCGTCCGGCGCCAGCAGTGGGGCGGCCTTGAAGTAGTCGCCGAGCTGGTCATCGGTCAGCCCGGGTTCGCTGCGCACCAGGGCATCGTAGAGACCGAGCTGGTCGTCGAAATGGGGCTCCTTGCTGAGGGCCGGTACCAGGCCGGTTTCCGCCACCAGGTCGTCGAACAGGGTACTGAGCAGATCGCCCAGGCCGGGAATGTCGGCAGCCAGGTTGGCCACCCCGCCGATATCATCCTGACCCGGGGGCAGGATATTGAGAACAGTGCCGTAATCCGCAAAGGGGGCGGTGACATTGGAAGGACGCGGTTCCGGGCCCGTGGGCGTTTCCGGCGTCGATGGATTGCTGGGTGTGGGGGTGTTGCTGGCGGGTGCCGGGTTGCTGGAACCGCCGCCGCCACAGGCGGCAAGCAGGCTGGCGCTCAGCAGGGTACTGAGTAACAGGCCGGGTTTCATGGGGCTCTCCTCGGGACATTATTATTTTGGCAGGGCGAACAAGATTCGCACTAACGTCCCAAGATTGGCATTCCCGCGGGTATGAAGGGAGCCCCGGCAACAAAACAGCAAGAAAAGCCAACCGGCGGCTAATCATGTATCGGTGTGTAAAGGAGGGGGGTGGCGTTGCCGTAGGAGCGTCGCTGGCGGCGCGAACCGGAACGCAGTGCAGGTAACGCCCGACAGGGCGGCCCCTAGGTGCACGCAGTGCATAAACCCAAAATCTGAAAGACCGATTTACCACAGAGGCCACAGAGCACACCGAGGGAAAGACGGCTTTTTCTCTGTGTGCTCTGTGCCCTCTGTGGTGAAAATGCTTTTGACCCAGGCTTGGTTATCGCGCCGCGAGCGACGCTCCTACGGAGAGGGGGGTCAGATATTCTTTTCGATATGCGCCAGCACGTTGGCCAGGCGGTCGACCAGAATCTTGTTGATGCTCTTTTCCAGTACCCGGCCCAGCTCGTCACTGACCACCGCGTCGGCCAGCGGGCGGATGCGGGTGATAAAGTCGGCCAGTTTGGGCACGTCTTCGCCTTCCGGCAGGGCCTCGTCACCGTACTTCTCGTCCACCAGGTGGTGGATGATCATGCCGATGAAACGCTCGGCCAGCTTGTCCACTTCCTCGCGCACTAGGGTCACGTGGGTGAGCACCGCGTCCAGGGGGACACCGGCTTCGCTGAGTTCCTTGCCGGCGTTGTAAATGCGCGGGTAGGGAATGCGCAGGCGCATGCCCTCGGGAATGATGTAACCCAGCTTCACAGCCTTGGTCATCACTTCCGGGGTGATGTCTTCGCCGAAGTCATCCAGCAGGTCCTGGTAATCCAGGTAGGAGGGCACGCTGGGGGTCTGCCAGGAGGTGACCGCCACTTCCAGGCCGAGAATATCGTTGAGCTCGCGGCCCTGTTCCCAGGCGCTGAGCAGGTCGCGGATATTGTTCAGGGTGTAGCCGCGCTCCAGCAGAGCACCAATGATCTTCAGGCGCGCCAGATGCACATCGGTATAGATACCGGTACGTCCGCGTTTTTCCGGGGGCGGCAGAATGCCCCGATCCTGATAAGCCCGTACGTTACGCACCGTGGAGCTGGCCTCACGGGCCAGTTCGTCGATGGTAAATTCCTTGTGGTTGCCGGCTTCAGCCTGAAGCGCTCCGGTCACAGGCTGGGTGTATTTCTTCAGGCTGCGCAGGATAGCGGCGGGATTGCGGTCACTGGTTTTCATGCCAGCGATGATAGCCCGCTTTTTGCACAGGCGCCACAGCTTGCGGCGTTCGCAGGATGGCATTTCGCGCCACAAATGTGACTGCTTTCACTCAACGGTGTGCCGATCGCGGGGAAGGCGGCGCGTTTGCAGGAAGCGATGTCCGTATCACCGCCTGCAAACGGGTGGCCGGTGTCAGGGACTGATTTCCACCTGGGCCAGATTGCGGGCCAGGGACGGGGTGAAGCGCCCCAGCAATTGCATGCCACGGGCTTCCGGACTGACGGGGACCACCGCGCGGTTTTTCTCCACCGCCTCGACAATGGCCCGGGCCACCCGGTCCGGGGTGAAGGCACGGCGCTGGTAGAGCTTGTGGGCGTGCTGGCGACGGCGGTCCTGCTCGTCGTTGTCCACGCCCACAAAACGGGTGTTGCGGGTGATGGGGGTATCGATGATGCCCGGGCAGATGGCGCTGACGCCGATGTTATGGTCGCCCAGTTCGGCGCGCAGACATTCGCTGAACATCAGCACGGCACTTTTGCTGGTGGCGTAGGCGGGCAGCATGCGCGAGGGCATGAAGGCGGCGGCGGAGGCCACGTTGACGATGTGGCCGGCGCGGCCCTGATCAACCATCTGGCGAGCGAACAGGCGAGAGCCATGAATAACGCCCCACAGATTCACGCCCAGCACCTGTTGCCAATCCTTCACGCTGGTATCCAGCAGCGAGCCGGACAGGCCGATGCCGGCGTTGTTGACCACGATATCCGGTGCGCCCAGTTCCTTTTCCACCCAGTTGGCCAGGGCTTCCATGGAGCGGGTACTGCTCACGTCGCACTTGCGGCTGAGGGCATTGCCCCCTTCGGCGGTAATGATGCGGGCGGTGGCGGCGGCAGCTTCTGTGTTGATATCGGTGCATACCACCAAGGCGCCACGGCGGGCAAAGGCCAGGGCGGTTTCCCGGCCGATGCCGGAGCCGGCACCGGTGATCACCACTCGCTTGCCGCTGTCCGGGCCTTTTCGCTGCTTGCCGGTGACCTCACTGCGTTGCAGCGGGCCGGACGCGGGGGCGCCGTCAATGTGCTGAATAAAGTCACGGATCCAGTCGGCGGTCACGTCCGGGTGTTGCAGTAATGGGCCCCAGTGGCCGCAATCCAGCTCCCGGCGCCACAGCCGGTCGGTCCACTGGGACAGGTCTTCCAGCATGGCCGGGCGCACGTAGTTGTCGTCACGGGCGACGATCAGTTGCACCGGCACTTTGGTGTACCGCTCCCGGGGCTTGAGCAGGCAGGGCAGCATGTTGGCCCGATACAGTTCGATGCCATGGGTGCCGTCCTGCAGTTGGGTGGCACTGGGTTCGCTGTCCAGGTTCTCGGTGCGACGCAGCACCTGTGGCCAGGCCTTGGCCAGCCCGGCTTTCCACAGGGCCGGGGCCAGCACCGGTAGCTGGAAGGCGCCGATGTACCAGGAATGGGAAAGCTGGTTGAGCACAACGGCGATTTTCTGTTCGCGCAGCCGGGCCTTCATCCACTGGCCCACATGGTCCAGACAGGGGCCGGACAGGGTGGTGTAGGAGGCAATGCGCTGCTCGGCCCCCGGGTCGGTGACCGATTCCCAGGTCTGGATGGAGCCCCAGTCGTGGCCCACCAGATGGACCTTTTCATTCGGGCTGACCGCATCCATGACCGCATGCAGATCGTCACGCAGCTCGCGCAGCTTGTAGGCTGCCCGGCCTTTTGGCACGGAAGAATTGCCGGCACCGCGCACGTCGTAGGCGACTACCTTGAAATGCCGGCTGAGCCGTTCGGCCACCTTTTCCCAGACGTGGTTGGCGTCCGGATAACCGTGCACCAGGATTACGGTGGGGCTCTTGTCCGCACTCCAGGTACGCACAGCCAGGTTCACGCCATCACGGCTTACGGTTGTATCGTGCCACTGCACCATCAGGCTGCTTCCTCTTGATTGTCGTTATGACTGGTGTCGAGCAGGTGGACCGGGGTGGCGGTCAGCCAGCGCGGGCCCTGGTCATCCATCAGCAAAAATTCACTGCACGCAACGCTGTACGGGCCATCGCTGAGTGTCAGTTGCCACTGCCACAGCCCCTGGATCAGCGGTGCGTCATCGATGCGGTTGCCCTCCGGCAGGGTGCCGGTGAGCGGTGCCAGCCGGTAATGCTGGCGGAGGCCGGGGAAGCGGCTGGCCAGTTGCTGCGGGGTGACACCCTCACGCAGGGCCGTCGGCAGTTGCTCGCGGAACTGGCGCAGGCGGCTATGCAGGGGGGCCAGCTCGGCACTGGCGGGGCCGCTCAGGCTGGCCTTGGCGGCATGGCCGTTCTGCACCGCATCGCAACGCAGTATATAGCGCATCCCGATCCGGTAGCGGCGCTTTCCCGGTCTGTTCAGGCCAAAGCGACGGCGGGTCGGCTGTCCGGCAAAGCGCACCTTCGGCGGGCGGGCCGGATCAAACACCTGATGGGCGCGCAGCCAGTCGCGGATCAGCAGTTCGCAGTCCTGTTCGCTCATCCCCGGTTGCAGGGACGCGGCAATAATCTGCAGGCACTTGTTGGCCAGCGCCTGGCTGTGGAGATAGGGAGCCAGAGCCTGGGAGTCCGGGGTCCAGAATGCGCTCATGTGCACCTCCGCCGAATATTGTTATGAAATGGAGACTGATCATTACAGTGGGCAATGTCACGGTCAACCGGTGTGATTGGCATTCCTGCAACGGCCCGGCTTCATTTGGGTCAATGCCGCGTGACAATTCCGGTACAGGATTTTCGCGCGATCTTCACATTTTTCCTGACGCCAATTGTTAGGGTATGCGTCTGAATATGCTTCAAACATAGCGGTTGATCCGGCAAAAAGCCGGCACTAAGGAGATGAGAGTGCGCCATCAAGCCCGTCATTTACGGGGCCTGACAGCCCTTTTTGCCCTG